>DASPSB010000198.1:0-2647 GCA_035624135.1 Candidatus Acidiferrales bacterium
CTCTTCGGCGCAGCGCGAGCGCAGCACCATGTCCGCCATGATCCCGAAGGCGATGGGCACGTGCTCGTCGAGCACTTTGGTGTTCAGGCAGATCATCTCTTTCGCCGTGAACGCGTCGAGATACCCCCCGATTCGCTCGATTTCGCGCGCGATATCTTCTGCCGTGCGCCGCTCCGTGCCCTTGAAGAGCATGTGCTCGATGAAATGGGCGATTCCGGAAAGTTCGGCCGGCTCGCTGCGCGAACCCGAACGCGCCCAGATGCCCACGGCCACCGAACGCACCTGGGGCATGGCCTCGGTGATCAGCATCAGGCCGTTCGACAGCACTTCCCGCTCGACTTCGCGCGTCGCTTTCATCCCTGTTTCGATGCGTTCCCTCGTCCCGCTGCGTTCGAAGTGTGGGCGCACCCTCCGCAGTCGTTGCATCGCCGATCAGAACTGTTTCCGTTCGATGATTTATTTTAGCCCGGGTGTCCAGGAGAATGCAGCGCGGGCGAGCCGCTTGTGACTTTGGCGCCCGGGATGGGAACGCGGTCAGGAGCCTTTTGCCGTGACCAGAACCTTCCCGTACTCGCTCGTGTAGTACAGTGGAACGTCCATGTACGTCCCTTTGTCCGCCGAATAAACCTCGCAACTCTCGTAGGGAAGCGAATAGATGTGGATGCTCGCCGCGCGCGCGTTGTATTCCGGCAGGTTGAGCACCTGATGCACCGGCTCAATGGGATTGACCGCTGTGGGATGCTGCGGATCCATGATCAGAGTATCCGTGGCGATCAGGCGGCAGGTCTGCTTCGCCCGGTCGGTCACCTCCACCCGGAAATTCTGCACTTTCAGTTTGCCGATCGATGCGGACATCCAGCAGTTTTGGCCGCGGTGATTGTGGATCCGGCTCACCTGGCCGCGCTCCCAGCAAATGGTCATCACTTCGAACAGCGGGCACTTGAAAATCAGGTTGCGCGTGTAGCAGCAGGGGTCCCAGTGCAGATAGGGCTCCAGGCTTCCCGCAGCGACGCCGTGGCCCTGGCAGAACTTCAGCACGTTTTCGACCGTGAATTTCGGCTCCTCGATCTTCTGCAGCTCGCGCACCCAGTCGCCGACCGCCATTTGCTCCATTCATTCCTCCCCGTGCGATTCGAACCAGCCCAGTATAACGGAAAGCCGCGTGCCCGTAGCACAGGCATTTCTGCCTGTGCCTTGCGGCCATGCCTCGCACCGTGCAAATTCTCACACCACAAGAGACGCCGCCTCCTCCTGCGCCAAGTCGGTGCGCAATCCTCGCGTGCTACCATGGAAGTGGAACGCAGGCAGGGCCCCATGCCGGTGGAACTCCTGGGAAAATCCCAGCAGGAATTGCGCCAATGGATGGCCGGGCTCGGCGAACCGGCCTATCGCGGCGCGCAGGTGTACCACGCCATCTACGCGGAGGGCCGGCGGGAATTCGCGGCCATGTCAAACCTTCCCGCCGCGCTGCGTGAGCGGCTGGCCCGCGAAGCAGCGATCACGCTCCCGGCCATCGCGCGCAAATATCACTCCGCGGACGGCGCTGTGCGCTATTTATTGCCCCTCCGCGCAGACCCCGCGGCTGGCGCACCGCGCGTGGCAACCGTCGAGGCGGTCTTCATGCCCTCCGACGGACGGCAAACCATCTGCATCTCCACCCAGGCCGGCTGTGCGGTGGATTGCAAGTTCTGCCTCACCGCCACCCTGGGGCTCGTCCGCAACCTCACTCCGGGCGAAATCCTCGCTCAGGTGCTCGTCCCTCTCGAGGACAACCGGGAGCGGCTCGCCCCGCGCACAAACGTGGTGCTGATGGGCCAGGGCGAGCCCCTGCTGAATTTCGACCCCACCATGGCTGCCGTGCGTATCCTGCTCGATCCCAACGCGCTGGCCGTCTCTCCGCGCCATGTAACTCTTTCTACCAGCGGCATTGTGCCGGGCATCGATCGGCTGGCTCAGGAAAAAGTGCGGCCGAAGCTGGCCGTCTCGCTGAACGCCTCGAACGATGCCCAGCGCGACGCCATCATGCCCATCAACCGCAAATATCCGCTCGCCGCACTGTTCGATGCCTGCCGCCGCTACCCTCTGCGCCCCTGGGAACGCCTTACCTTCGAGTACGTGCTGCTGGGCGGCGTGAACGATGCGCCGGACGACGCGCGTCGCGTGGCGCGCCTGGTCGCCGGGCTGCGCGCGAAAGTGAATTTGATTCCATGGAATCCCGGCGTCCCGCAAAGCGGGATGCCCTACCGCCCGCCTGCGGCTGCGGCCCTCGAGGAATTTCGCCGCATTCTCGCCGATAAAGATGTGCCCGTGTTCGTTCGCTACTCGCGCGGCCAGGATATTTTCGCCGCCTGCGGCCAGCTAGCGGTGATTGAGTCCGGGATTGGGGCCTGGGAATTGATCTGACGGCATTTTATGTGGTCTTTCGGAGCACCAAGTAGATGCCAGCCAGCAGCGAGTCTAGGACCGGGGCCGCGAGACGGCCCAGGCGGCGAGTAAGGATCTCCTTATCCAGACTGATGACCTGGGACACATTCGCGACGGAATCCTTGGATAAGCCGGTATCCCGAGCTGAAAGGCGAACATTGCCCGGGGCCAAAGCCCATTTGAGGTTGCTGGTCAGGGGGACACAGATTACGGTGGCTATGCG
>DASPSB010000204.1:0-4246 GCA_035624135.1 Candidatus Acidiferrales bacterium
ACTAGCGCCACGCCGCTGCAGGACGGCCGCGAGCGGCTTATCTTCCCGAAGAATTCCCAGCAGCAAGTGCTCCGTATCAATGAAGATGCTCGAATAGTGCGTGGCTTCATACCGCGCAAAAAATATCGAGCGGCGTGCTTGCTCGGTGAGTCTTTCGAACACGTTGGGCCCACCTCTGCCAACAGGAGTTCTCGGAGAAGGCAGAGTACGCCCGTCCGGTGCGGTTGTCCATTGGCCGCGCCGTGCACGCACACGGAACGGTTCGCCTTGCGGTACACTCAAAGTCTGGCGGAAGCCACAGGCACCATCCTGGGAGTGTTGCTGGAATGTTTAGTGGGCTCAGAAACTCGAAAGGTGTGCGAATCGGCGGGAAGCGGCTCAGCGATATTCTTGAGGCGCATGAACGCTTCGCGCGTGCAGCGGAGGGAGGCGCGCGCGCCGAACTCGCTGGCGCCAATTTATCGCGAGTGGATCTCAGCTCCGCAGTGCTAACCCATGCAAACCTCGCTGGGGCTCGTCTGGACGGCGCCTCGCTGCGCGAAGCAAAGCTGACCTCCGCCGATCTTTCCGCCGCCAGCCTTCACAACGCCGACCTGCGCACCTGCGATGCGACGGGAGCCAATTTCGCCGGCGCGGACCTCTCGGGAGCCGATCTTTCCGGAGCTGAGCTCTTCCGCGCCGACTTTACCGGCAGCATCCTGCGTCAGGCCAAGGTGCGCGCAGCCAATTTTCGCCAGGCCATTCTCCGCAATGCCGACCTAACCGGAGCCGATTTGAATATCGCCAGCCTTCGCCAAACCGACCTCGAAGGCACACGACTGGATGGCGCAGACCTGCAAACTTCCATCATCCGCAGAGTATAAGTTGCTGCGTGCCTGGCGTCGCACCAGTCCGCCATCTGCCGCCGTCGAGTCTGCAGGATTTGCAGCAGGTCGATGGCGCGCGGCGAGTCAGTTCATGGGAAGTTTCGCGGAGTCTTCGCTGTCCGGCGGTCCGGACCCCACACCGCGCGCCGAAGGTCCGCGGCGGCGCACTTCAATGCCAAGCCGTTTAATCTTTTGGTTCAAGGTCGAAAGCGGCACCTGAAACCGCTCCGCCGCTTCCGTCTGGTTCCAGCTTGTGCGCTCCAGCATGTCCAGGATGATGCGCCGTTCGATTTCTTCCATGATGGCAAACAGCGAGGGAGCGGGATTGTCCGCGGCTGTGCGGGAAGCGGGCTCGCCTGGCAGCGGCCGCACGAATTCGGAGAGCTGCAGCCGCACTCCCTTTACAATCTCCTTTGAGCGGATGCTTTCGGGAAGCAGATCAAAGTCAATCTGCTCCTCGTTGGACAGCACAGTAGCGCGCTCAACAGCGTTTATCAGCTCGCGGACGTTTCCCGGCCATTCATAGTCCATCAGGAGTTTCGTCGCCGCTTGGGTAAACGATTTAATCGGTTTCCCGTTTTCCTCACAACTGTGCCTCAGGCAATGCACCAGCAAGAGCGGGATGTCTTCCTTTCGCTCGCGAAGGGGTGGCAGGAGGATGTTGATTACATTCAGACGGTGGAACAGGTCTTCGCGGAACCGGTTATTACCCACCAGCGCGGGGAGGTCAGCGTTTGAGGCTGCCAGGATGCGGACATCCGCCCGGATCGTCTCCGTGCCACCGAGCCGCATGAACTCGCGTTCCTGAATGACGCGCAGCAGCTTGGCCTGGGTCTCCCAGCTGATCGTGGAGATCTCATCGAAGAAAATCGTGCCCTGGTCGGCGATCTCGAACAGCCCCTTTTTTGAAGCGACGGCGCCCGTAAACGCCCCCTTCACGTGTCCGAAGAGCTGGGACTCCAGCAGATCTACGGGAATCGATCCGGAATTCACGGGAACAAACGGCTTGTCCGCCCGCGGGGAGGCCGAATGGATGGCCTTGGCGATCAGTTCCTTGCCCGTTCCGCTTTCGCCGGTAATGAGCACTGTGGAGCGGGAGGGAGCCACCTGCGCTACCAGGTCGAGAACCGCCAGCATGCGCTCGCTCCGTCCCACGATGCTCGGAAAGTTGTAGCGCTCCTTGAAGGCGCGTTTGAGCTGGGCGTTCTCTTCGCGCAGGCGCCGGCCCTCCACCGCCTGCGCCACCTGCGCCAGCAATTCGTCGTTCGACCACGGCTTGGTGATGTAATCGAGCGCGCCATTCTTGAACGCCGCGCGCGCCATGTCGATGGAACCGTAGGCAGTGATGAGGATGACCACTAGTTGCGGGTCGCGCTGGCGCAGCTCGCGAAGCAATTCGATTCCGTTCCGGTCCGGCAGGCTCACGTCCAGCAGCACCAGGTCATACGGCCGCGACTCAAGCCGCTCGCAGCCCGCCCGCGCCGTCCCTACCGGATCCACCTCGTAGCCCTCCGAGGTCAGCAGCAGTTCGAGACCTTCTCGGATTTCGGTCTCGTCGTCCACCACGAGGATGCTGGCTTTAGGCATGGACGGACTTCTGCGTCATGACGGGAAATTCCAGGTGAAACGACGTGCCCTTGCCGGGCGTGCTCCTCACGTCAATACGGCCCTTGTGTTCCTGCACGATGCCATAAGTCACGGAGAGCCCCAGCCCGGTCCCACGGCCGGTGGCCTTGGTAGTGAAGAAGGGGTCGAATATCCGGCGGAGAATATCGTTCGGTATGCCCACTCCAGTGTCAGTGACTTCCACCTGCACTGACCCGTTCTGGCTGGACGTGCGCACTTCCAGCATGCCGCCCGAGGGCATGGCGTCGCGGGCGTTCAGAAAGAGGTTGAGAAACACCTGCTGCAGGCGGTTGCCGGAGCCGTTCACTGCTGGCAGTTGCTCGTCAAACGATTTGATCACACTGATCTGCCCAGAGCGGAACGGATGGGCCATGAGCGTCAGTGTTTCCTCAATCACCTCATTCAGGTTCACGGCGCTGAATGCAGAAGCGCCGGTGCGTGAAAAGTTCAGGAGGTTGTTGACGATCTCGCTGGCCCGGAACGTTTGCTTCACAATCTTTTCGATGATCTTCTGCCGCGAATCGTCGCCAGGAAGCTGCCGCGCCAGCATCTGGATGTAGTTTGAAATCACCGCCAGCGGGGTATTGACTTCGTGCGCCACGCCTGCGGCCAGCAGGCCCAGCGAGGTGAGCTTTTCGGTTTGGAGCAATTGTTGCTCGAGCTGTACGCGTTCCGTGATGTCGTCCATCAGCACTAGGCGGCCCAGCTGCGCCCCGTTCTTGTCTTCGAGCGGGGTGACCGACAAATTCACGACGAGCCCTTGTCCCGTGCGGTTCACTAGCGGGAACTTATAGATTTCGCCGCCGTGCCCGTTGCCGGCGCGCGATTCCAGCTCCGCCACCAGCTCCGCCGGCAGCAGCGTGTCCACGCCCCTGCCGAACGCTTCGTCGCGGGGAATGCCCGTCAGCTTTTCAAGCTGCGGGTTCCAGGAATCCACCCGCCCGTTCAGGTCGAGCGCCATCACGCCCACATTCAGCGAGCCGACAATGTTTTCGCTGAACTCCTTCAGCCGTTCCACCTGTTCGGCCTTCAGCTCCAGCGACTCGTACAGCCGCGAATTTTGCACGGCAATGCCGACGTAGCCGGCAATGCTCTCCAGCAGTTCCACGTCGTCGCTGGTCAGAAAATCGCCGTCCACGGTTTTTCCGACTCCCAGGACGGCCACGACTTCATCCCGCACTCGGCAAGGCAGAAAATAGTTCAGGTCCAGCCTTTCCAGCGTCTCACGCGTTTTTTCGTCCTCGATCTGGGCCGCGCGTCCAGTCTCGAAGAAGAGATAGTTCCGCCCGGGTGGAAATGCGCCTTCCTCCAGGAATCTCAGGTCTGCCGCAGCTTCCGCGTCGATTCCCATCGAACGCGCTAGCTTCAGAAGTCCCCCCGGCCCGGCATCGCGCAGGAACAGCGCCAGCCGGTCCACCAGATAGGTCTGCGAGATGCGGTCGAGCACGGACTCGAGCATGGGCTCCAGGCGCACTTCGCGCGTCAGCGTGCTGCCGAACTCGATCAGGGTGCGGCGGTAATCCAGGCGGTCGCGATAGAAGTAGCGGTCCAGCCGTGTCTGCACGGCTTCCCGCATAGGCTGGAACAGGAAGGCAGCCAGCAGCACGGCCATTACGTTGACCATGGTGCTGTTGGGAACAAACAAGTGGGAGAGTTCGCCCACCAGCGCGATCACCACGAAGTAAACCACGACCACGCCCAGCGTCGCCACCGTGTACGCAAGTCCGCGCTTGAAGATGATGTCCACATCCATC
>DASPSB010000214.1:0-29969 GCA_035624135.1 Candidatus Acidiferrales bacterium
GCCGTTCGGCGATCCGCTTTTCGACTTCGGCATCCGCAATCTCAGCGCTTGCCGGCCCGTAACCCAGCACGTGCAGCCGCGCCGCGTCCTGATCCTCTAACACCGCGAAGATGCGGTCGAATTTCGCCAGCGCGTGCAGCACTGGCGCAGCGTCGCTGGTCCGGAATTCGCCGCGATCCATCGCTGTGTTCGCGTCGCGTACTAGATCGAAAATCGCCGCGAGCGCCTGTGCCGTGTTCAGATCGTCCGCGAGCCCGGCTTGGAACTGTGTCATGGCTTCTGCCGTGCGCGCTGCCATCGCTGCCGTCTCACCCGACGGAAATTTCCCCGCTTTCAGCCGCGCCGCGAAATTCCTCAGCCGCTCCACCGAGCTCGCCGCCTGCTGCAATCCGTCCATCGTGAAGTTCAATTGCCGCCGGTACGGCACCGAAGCCAGCAAGTAGCGAATCGACGACGGTTTGTGGCCCTTCGCGAACAGGTCTCGCAGCGTGTAGAAGTTTCCCAGCGACTTCGACATCTTCTCGCCGTCCACCAGCAGATGCTCCGCGTGCAGCCAATAGTGCACGAACGGTTTCCCAGTCGCGCCTTCGCTCTGCGCAATCTCGTTCTCGTGATGCGGAAACGCCAGATCGATTCCGCCCGTGTGAATGTCCAGCGTCTCGCCCAGGTAGTACATGGACATGGCCGAACACTCCAGATGCCATCCCGGCCGCCCCGGCCCCAGCCGCGTTTCCCAGAAGTGTTCGCCCGGCTTCGGCGCCTTCCACAGCGCAAAGTCGCGCGCGTCCGCCTTCTCGTAGCGGTCTACTTCCACCCTTGCACCCGCCTGGATGCCGGAAAGGTCTATTTTCGAGAGTCGGCCGTATTCGGGGAACTTCGCAATGCGGTAATAAATGGATCCATCGCTCGTGTACGTGAAAGTTTTCGCGCTCAGCTGCTCCACCAACTCGACCATCTGCTCGATGTGGTCCGTGGCCCGCACAATCTTCTCGGGCCGCTCCAGCCCCAGTGCGTCCATGTCTTCCAGAAACGCTTTGACGTATTTCTCGGTGTATTCGCGGATCCCGATCCCCGCCGCGGCCGCGTTCTGGATGATGCGGTCGTCCACGTCCGTCAAGTTCATCACCTGATTGACCCGCAGCCCCTCCATTTGCAGGAAGCGCCGCAGCACGTCCTGAAAAACAAATGTCCGGAAGTTGCCGATATGCGCGTAGTCGTACACGGTCGGCCCGCACGTGTAGATGCGCACTTCTCCCGGCGTGAGCGGCACAAACGGCTCCAGCCGGCCCGTCAGTGTGTTCTGAAAGCGGATCTCGCCCATGCGCGTTCCGTCGGAGGCGTCCTCAATCCATTCAGAACGCGCCCGCGAAAGCCTTCGATTCTATCCGAAGTAGCACAGGCTTTCCGCGGTTTCTGCGTCCCAATTGGTTCATCAGGAAGCCTGCGCTCACCAAGGAAGCGCCCTTGCGCTCTGCGCAGGGTTCAGGACGAACCTTGTTTACGGGTAGTCAGATCGTTGATCAAAGATGTCGATCGCTCGGTCGTTCTCATGAGCCACCGCCACGTGGGGATCGCTCGGCAGGCAATCTACTTAGTCTTAAGCCCGATTGCTGTCTTATGCGTCGGCTGGTAAAGTCCAATCTCCCCGCCGCTCGGCAATTTCACCGTCGTACGGTAGCCCCAGGACTCTTTCCCCACTTCCCCGCACTCGATCTTCGCCGCCTTGAGCTTCTGCATGGTGGACTTCAAATCCTTGCACATCAGGTACAGCGCCGCGCCCAGCATCGTGTGGCCCCTATGCGCCTCTTGCGTCTTCTCATCCGCCGGATGCACCGCCAATTCCGCGGGCGGCAGCTTGAAGATCAGCCAGCCGTGGCCCACGTCCACATGCTGGGATTTCAGCACATCGCGAAAGAACCCGCGATCCGCTTCCGCGTCCCTGCTGTAGAGCAGAATGTGCGCGCCATAGACTCGGTTCGCCATCTGAATTGTCCCTCCCCACGCGCCAGATCGCGCTGTAGTGTACGAGTGATGCCAGGCCGTTTTCCACAGACACCTGCTGCCCCGCGGCTGTTTACACCCGCCAAGCTCTGTGCTAGCTTCGGGAATGTTCGCCGCCGGGGCAGCGCCAGGCGGCCGGGTCTCTGATCAGGATCCCGCCGGAACGTTTGTCGCACAAAATCCTCCACTCGAGGAAAGGGGAAGTGTCGTCCTCCGTCGCCGGCCGTCGTGCGCCTGGGGACCGCGCTCCGGACAGGCCTTAAATTGCTGAAACTGCGTAAGATCGAACTGCTCGGCTTCAAGTCTTTCTGCGAACGCACCGTCACCACGTTCGGCCACGACGGCATCACCTGCATCGTTGGCCCCAACGGCTGCGGCAAATCCAATATCGTGGATGCCATCTCCTGGGTCCTCGGCGAGCAGAGCCACAAAATGCTCCGCGCCGAGCGCATGGCCGATTGCATCTTCAACGGCACCGCCAAGCGCCCACCCATGGGCCTCGCCGAAGTCCAGTTGACGCTCGTAGACCCCGAGTTCGCCGAAGCCGCCGCCAAAGTCCTCGAAGCGCAGGATGCAGAGCAGCAACAGCAAACGGTCGAAGCCGCCACCAACGCGCCCTCGACCGAAGCCGTCGCAGATCCCGCCGACCCGCCCGAGTCCGATCCCGCCCGCGACCCCGCTCCCATGCAATCCGCCGACGCCGCGGAACCGTCCCGCAAGAAGCGCGCCCTCAAGCCCGCTCCCGTAACGAAGCCCGGCGAAGTCGTCGTCGGCCGCCGCCTCTACCGTGCCGGCCAGAGCGAATACCTGCTCAACGGCCGCGTCGCGCGCCTGCGCGACATCCAGGAACTCTTCATGGGCACCGGCCTGGGCCCAGAATCCTACGCCATCATCGAGCAGGGCCGCATCGGCATGGTCCTGGCTGCCAAGCCGCTCGAGCGCCGCGCCATCATTGAAGAAGCCGCCGGCGTCACCAAATACAAAACCAAAAAGCGCCTCGCCGAAACCAAGCTCGAAGCCGCCAAACTGAACCTCGCGCGTGTCAACGACATTTTCGTCGAAGTCGAAAAGCAGCTCGCCTCGCTCAAACGCCAGGCCGCCAAAGCCCGCCGCTTCACCGAACTCCGCGAGCAACTGCGCGCGCGACAGCGCATCGTGATGGCCAGCCGCGCCCGCGCCCTCGACGCCGAATCCGCCCGCCTCGAACGCGAATTCACGGAAATCTGCCTTGCGGAGCAGCAGCAGGCCGCCCGCCTCTCTGCGCTCGAGGCGGAACACGCCGAGCGCGCCCGTCGGACCGCGGAGCTCGAAGCCGAACTTCGCCTCGTCTCGACGCATCTTTCCGAGTGCTCGCTCGAGCTCGACCGCGCCGAAAACCGCCTGAATTTCCAGCACGAGCAGAGTGCGCAGCTTGCCGGCCAGCTCGAAGCCGCCGGGCGCGAAGCCGCCGAGGCCGAATCCGAACTCGCCGCTCTCGTCGAGCACGCCGGCGAACACGCCGCTGCTCTCATCGCCCTCCGCGAGGACTACGAGCGATCGGAAGCTGCTGCGCGCTCCGCCGCAGAAGCCGCGGCCGCTCGCGCCGACGAAGAGCGCTGCCTGGGCGAGCGTCTCGAGTCCCTGCGCCGCTCGTACGCCGATCTCTCCACCGAACAAGTCTCCTGGCGCGCCGAACAAGCACGCGCCGAAGAAGCGCTTGAACAATTCACTGCTGGGCTCGCCCGCCTCCGCGAGCAATCCGAACGGCTCACCCTGGAAGAATCCCAGGCCCGCACCCGCTACGAATCGGCCGATGCCTACTCTTCCAACGCCACTGCCGAAGCCCGCCGCCTTGCCGGCGAACTCGATACCCGCCAGCGCGACCTCGCCCGCCTCCGCGCCGAGCAGCAGGCCGCCACGCGCGAAGCCGAAACCCTGCGCGAAGAGCTGGCCCGCGCCCGCGCCGAGGCTGGCTCGCTCGAACGCATTCTGAACGAGCGCTCCTACTCTGCGGAAGCCGTCCAGCGCCTGTTCGCTACCAACGGCAAGGGCGAGTCGCGCGGATTTCGCGCCGTCGGCGTGCTTGCCGATTACGCAGAAGTCGCGGAGGCCCACGAGCCCGCCATTGAGCAATTTCTCCGCGACGAGCTCGAATACATCGTCGTCGAAACCTTCGACCATGCCCGCGCCGGGATTTCGTTGCTGCGCGACGAGGTCGGCGGCCGCGCCACCTTCTTTGTGGATTCCGTCCGCAGGCTCGCCCCGCCCGCCGAGCCCGCTTCCATTCCCTTCTCCAATGATGATCGCGTCGTGGCCCGGTTCGATCAGCTCGTCAACTTCCGCGACCCGCTCGGCCCTGCGGCAAAACATTTCCTGCCCAAACTCGCCACTGCCTATCTGGTCGAGACCGCCGAAGCCGCCGAACAGCTCGCACATCGCCATCCCGCGAATCATTTCGTCACGGTCGAGGGCACGTGCTACCACGGCCGGCTGGTGACTGGCGGGCGCCGTGACGAGGCCGGCCCGCTGCAAATCAAACGCGAACTGCGCCAGCTTCACGCCCGCGTTGCGGAAGCCGAACAGGCCAGCGATTGCAATCGAGCCCGTCTCGAAGAACTGATCGCCGCGCTTGCCGGCGCTGAATTCGCGCACGCCACGGCGCAGGCGGGTCACGTTCAGGCCGAAAAAACCGCGCTCTCCGCCTCAATCGAGCGCAGCCAGGCTCACGCTGAGCTGGCCCGCGCCGAGCGGCTGGGTTCCGACTGCCGAATCGAGCTGGCTCGTACCGAAGGCGAAGCCGAAGAAAGCCGCGTCCGCGCCTCCTGCGCGCGCCGCATGCTCGAACGCGCGGTCGCCGCTACCGCCGCGACCGAGGCCGAACGCGAACAAACCGTCGCCCACCTCGAAGCCCTCCGCCGCGAGCAAGCCGCCCAACAGGAAGCCGCCGCGGCCCAGCGCGCTGCCGCTGCGCAGATGGCCGAACGCGTCGCCGCATCCGAAGCGGAGGGCGCGCGCCTGGCTGCCGAAACGGATGAAGCCCGCGCGCGCAGCGTGCGGATCGCCAAACAGCGCGCGTCGCTCGAATCTGCGCGTGCTGCCCTTGCCGCCTCGAGCCAGGAGCTCGAACACCGCCGGGCAGCGCTCGCCACAGAGAAGGCGCGTCTCAACACGCATCGCGAACAGTGTGAAGCCGATTTTCATGCTGGCCGCGTGCGCCTCGCCGAGCTCGACGACCTCGAACGCTACGACCGCCAGGCCGCCGGTGAACTCCGCGACAAGCGCAGCGGGATCGAAGTCGCCCGCGCTCGTAACGAATCTGATCTCGCCCACCTCCGCGAGCTCTGCCTCTCCGAAATGAACTTGCAGCCCGAGGAAGTGATGGCGCTCGAAACCGAGCCCATCGTCGGCGAGGCGCTCGAAATCGCGGAAACCGAACTGCGCGAGCTGCGCGCCCGCATCGAGGCCATGGGCGCCGTCAACATGATGGCTCTCGAGGAATATCAGCAGTGCGAGGAGCGCCACGGATTTCTGGACCGCGAGCGCAAGGATCTGCTCGCTTCCATCGCTGATACGCAGCAGGCCATTCGCGAACTCGACGCTGTTTCCCGCGAGCGCTTCGAGAAAGCCTTCGAGCTCATCAACCGCAATTTTGCCGAGACCTTCCAGACGCTTTTCGGCGGCGGCACCGGCCAGCTCCGCCTCACCGAGCCCGACAGCTCCGGCGAGTGCGGCCTGGAAATGGTGGCGCAACCCCCCGGCAAGCGCCTGCAGAACGTCCTGCTCCTCTCCGGCGGCGAAAAGGCGCTCACCGCTCTCGCTCTGCTCGTTGCTGTCTTCCGCTATCAGCCCAGCCCCTTCTGCATCCTGGACGAAGTGGATGCGCCCCTCGACGAAGCCAACGTCGTCCGCTTCACGCGCCTCGTCGCCCAGATGGGCCAGCAGACTCAGTTCCTCGTCGTCACGCACAATCGCCGCACGATGGAAATGGCCGAGGTTCTTTACGGCGTCACGATGCAGGAGCCCGGCGTTTCCAAACTCGTGTCCGTGAAGTGGGACGAGACTTCCGCCGATAATTCCACATCGGAACAGTCTCGCTCCCACGCCGCCGGCGCCGCTGCCTAGATTCTGATTTGGTCGCGCCGGCTGGAGGCTGGCGCTTTGCATTCCAGCCCGTAATCGGTTCCGCAATTTTTTTCACAGGCGCGTCGACTCGAAAATTTTCCTCCGCCCTGTACCATTGACTTTCTTCCCGCGTGCGCTATGATTCCGCCCCTCCCAGCCAGGAGAATGCGGAGTGGTGGCTTCTCCGAAATTGAGTCCGGTGATTTTCGAAACAAACTTCGCGGGGCTGAAGCTCCGCGCGCGCGGAAAGGTCCGCGACATCTACGACCTGGGCGACCGACTTTTGCTGGTGGCCTCTGACCGTCTTTCCGCCTTCGACGTGGTGATGCCCACGCCTATTCCCGATAAGGGGCGCGTGCTCACTCAGCTTTCGCGCTTTTGGTTCGATAAACTTTCCGGCGTAGTCCGCAACCACGTCATCTCCACCACACAGTTTGACGGTGAAATGGCGCCCTATGCGGCCGACCTCTCCGGCCGTGCCATGGTCTGCCGCAAAGCCGACCCGCTTCCGGTCGAATGCGTCGTCCGCGGCTACCTCGCCGGCTCGGGCTGGAAGGAATACCGCGAAAGCGGCGCAGTCTGTGGCATCAAGCTGCCCACTGGCCTGCTCGAATCGAGCAGGCTCCCCGAACCGATCTTCACGCCGGCCACCAAAGAATCCAGCGGTCACGACATCAACATTTCCATCGAACAGATGGCCAGGATCACCGGAGAGAAGTTCGCTGCGCGCCTTAGCGAGACCAGCATCGAACTCTATCGCCGCGCCTCCGAATACGCCTCTGGCCACGGAATCATCATCGCCGATACGAAATTCGAGTTTGGCCTCGAAAGCAGCGACCTCGTTTGGATCGATGAAGCTCTCACACCCGACTCCTCACGCTTCTGGCCGGCTGATGGATACCAGCCGGGCCGCAGCCAGCCGTCTTTCGACAAGCAGTACGTGCGCGATTATCTGGAGCGTTTGGGGTGGAACAAACAGCCGCCAGGACCGGTTCTGCCGGCTAATGTCGTGGCGGGTACAACGGCCAAGTACCGGGAAGCTTACCGCCGGCTGGTTGGGCGCGAATTGGACAACGGCCTGTAACCGGCCGGAAGCGGAGCGACTGCCATGAAGGACCAACTCGAGGGCCTGGTCGGGCTAATGGTCGAACGCGGCATCATGTTTTCGGAGGCCGTGGGCGAATTTGAGAAGCGCTTCATCAAACGTGTCCTCGACCGCTCTAACGGCAATCAGTCCCGCGCCGCAAAGATTCTCGGTATTCACCGCAATACGCTGAGCCGCAAGATCTTCACCTACAAACTCGATCGCCGCCGACACCATTAACGCCGTTCAGTCCTGCATCTATACATCCTTGCATCCCTACTTCCCCTCTTCCTCGCTTCCCTGCCTCAGACTCTCTTCGGCGCCCACACCACTACCTCCCGGCTCTCCGCAAAGTAAAGCACCGGCTCGACCTTGGGCAGCGTGACTCCCAACGCCTCTGCCATCGTATTCCGTTCGATCTCTGCCTCAGCGCTTCTCAGCCTCCACGGCGCATGATGAATCTCGCCCCGATATATCTGCCCGCGCGCGCCCGCGGCATAGAGGCAATATCGTTCCGTCAGCCAGTGCGCCAGAGTTCCCCGCTCAGCGATCTGCTCCGCCCCGCAGCCTCGATAGCGAACCTTCAGTTCCGCGGCCGCCGCGCCCGTGTGACTCCGCTCACTCCAATACTCAATCCAGTCTCCTTCGGCATGACTGCGCATCCGCGCACGGTAATACGGCAGATGGAACCACGACCTCGCTACCCTCACGGCGATCGCATTGCCCGCATCCAGACTGAAAAACCATACGCCCGGTTTGCCGTCGCACACCACGTACGTCCGCACATTCAACTCGGGAAATGCCGCAAGCCCGCGTATCGCCGGCGTGCCTCTCACCCGCACGTCCGACATGCGGAACGGAATCACTCCCAGCCAGGCTTCCTTGTCCCGCGTATCAATCGCCAGCCGTGGCGGAATCAGCGGGCTCAAAACCTCCACCGGCACAGGCCAATGCGCGAACAGCAACTCGTGCCACCGTTGCGCCATCACCCATGGCCCGCTCGGCAGCGGCCAGCCTCGATGCCCGGCTCGGCACAACATTCCCTTCATCAGTCGCCCTCGCGGCGCAGAAAAACACGCCCTCCCGCCACTATAGCGTGGAGCACCCGGCTTCAGCTTTTTTCAGTAGATTCGAACGGAACAGGAAAGGAAACGGCGCGGAATCCTTCACCTCAGATGGTTAGGATAAACGCGCTCTTGCACCTCATCGCAGTTCTGAGCTTCTAGGAGGTAGAGTTCGAAGCGCCTCGTCGCACCAGTCACTAATCACCAGTCACTCCCTCA
Source organism: Candidatus Acidiferrales bacterium (assembly GCA_035624135.1). GTDB lineage: Bacteria > Acidobacteriota > Terriglobia > Acidiferrales > UBA7541 > JOPF136. The sequence goes on from DASPSB010000214.1 coordinate 8,470, forward strand.
CGGCTTCGCCTTTCCCGGCTTTTTCGCAGGCTTCTTGCCCTTCTCTTCGGGAATATCCTCGGGATTGACCTTCACTCCTTCAAATGTCATTTGGAACGGGCTCGCCGTGTAGCCCGTCAATTTGCCTGCAAAGCGGAAAATATCGTCCTTGCCGAGCCGCGCCGCTTCCGGCTGGCCCGCGATTGTCAGCGCAACGTCCGGCGCCGTACTGGCGTTCACTTCTTCTTCGGTTGTCCCGATCGCACCCTTCACATGGATCGCGGCCGGATCCGTCGCGTCCACCTCGTATGTCTTGGCGAGAAATGCCTCGGGAAACTCCCCGTTGCACACCGCGAGCCAGGTGAACTTTCCGGAATCCCCCCCGCCTCTCAGTGCTTTGATCAGCGCCCCGGTATCCTGCTCGCGCAGCTTCCCCAGATCTGCAGCGCTCGGAATCGTGTAGCCCGCCGACGGGCCCGGTGAATTCTGGGCCAGCGCCAGAAGCTCCTTAACCTCGGCGTCCACCGAAGAGTCGCAAACCGGGGCCTGGTACTCGGATATGCGGTCGCGCAAATACTTCGTCACCTTGTCACCGTCCGGCACTTTCATATCCACGGCCCGCGCCAGCGACCAGAATCCTGCCGTGCTTTCCGGCGGATTCTCCTGGAGCTCCGCCAAACCCAGCTTGTAATCGATTACGGGCTGCTCCGTCTGGCCGTTTGCTTTGCCATAATTGTCGGCTGCGGCCTTGTAGTCTTTGAGATGAGAAGAAGCAAGCCCCGCGGTGGTGTAGAACTGCACTGCGAGTTGTTTTTTAACAGTCGCGAACTGCTCATCGCTGGCGTTGGCCGGCTTCTGAAACGTTTCCAGCTCTTTCAGCCCTTGCAGCGCAGCCTCGCGAGCCTTGGTTGCTTCCTCTGCTAGGTTTGGATCTGTAGATTTTACAGCCAGCTCGTAGGTTTGAGCCCTTCCAAAGAGGGCTTGCAGCCGCACCCCCGCGTCCAGGCCGGGGAGCGCCAGCTTCTTGTCGAAATATTCAATCACCTTTGGCCAATTCTTGAGCTGGGAGTCCGCTTTCAGATATTCATCGTAGACGTACAAGAGAAGCTGAGATGTCGGATATTTGGCCACATAGTCGTCGAGCATTTTCAACTTCTGCTGCGGATTCGTTTCGGCAGCGGCAGCCTGATAGGCGTCGTATTCGGCCCGCGTATACGCCGGCTTTTGCGCCGCCTGCGGCTGCTCCGGGACCGCGGCAGCGCGGACTGGTGCGGCGCATCCCGTCAGCACAAGGGAAATCGCAAGCGCCGCAATCCGATTTCGCATCGTCTTCATATTCAACTACCGCCTCCTCTGTGCCCGATTATCGCCTCCGGACTGCCGCAACCCCGAAGTCCGATTCCCGTGCAATCCTGCCGGATTGAGTCCGCGAATTATATGGAATGCTTCCGGCCCGCGCAAGAAATTCCACCCAAATGCCGCTCGGACGGCCGCGCCATCCCCGGCGCTCTTTTCTGCCATGTTACGATGCCCCCCTCCCGTCCTGTGCCGCCTGGAGGCTTCTCATGCAAAACAATGCACCATTGTCCCACGAAATCGCCATTGTCACCGGCGGCAGCCGCGGCATTGGGCTCGCCATCGCTCGCTCCCTGGGACGCCTGGGCGCCCGCCTCGCCCTCTGCGCCACCACCGCCGAATCCGCCACGCGCGCCGCTTCCGCTCTCGAGGCTGAGGGCATCAGCGCACTCGGCCTCCCCGCCGACGTCAGTGACCCGAACGCGGTGCGCCGCTTCGTCTCTGCCGTGCAGGCAAAGCTGGGCGACATCTCGATCCTCGTCAACAACGCCGGCGTCGGCAGCTTCCACCCCGCCCACCAGATTGAAGAAGCCGAATGGGACCGTGTGCTCGGCACCAACCTGAAGGGCGCCTGGCTCATGAGCCGCGAGGTCGCCCCGCAAATGATTCGGCAGAAGCGCGGCCACATCATCCACATCGCCTCACTCGCCGGGAAGAACACTTTCGCTGGCGGCGGCGTCTACTGCGCCTCCAAGTGGGGACTTCGCGGTCTGGCCGGCTGCATGGCGGAAGATTTTCGCGGCTATGGGATCCGTGTGAGCGTGGTGTGTCCGGGGACCGTTCACACCGAATTTTCTCCACACGCCGGCAAGGATCCCAGCCGCATGCTTCAGCCCAGCGATGTCGCTCACGTGGTCGTAATGCTGGTCCTGCAAGCGCCCCAGAGCTTCATCAGCGAGGTGGACCTGCGTCCCACCCAAAAACCCTAGAATGCTCATGCAACCGGGAGCGCGTGCACTTGCTCTAAGAAAATGCTGAAATACGCATTGCAGTGTCATCCTGGCGCGAATTAACAAAGGAGAGAGATATGAAGAGGTTGATTACTGTTGCAGCCCTGTTCGCGTTCGCTTCCCTGCCCGCGTTTGCGCAGGCCACCACCTGGCAGGTAGATCCGAATCACACCGCCTCGCAATTCGCCATTCGACATATGGGCATTTCCACTGTCAGGGGTCAATTCAACAAGACAACGGGCCAGGTCGTGTTGGACGACACGGATATCACTAAGTCGCAGGTCGATGTGACCATAGACACCACCTCGCTGGACACCCGTGTGGAAGCCCGCGACAAAGACGTGAAAGGACCGAACTACCTCGACGTCGAGAAATTTCCGGCCATGACGTTCAAGTCCAAGCACATCACCGCCGTTGGAGACGGGAAATGGAAGCTCACCGGCGATCTCACCATCCACGGCGTTACGAAAGAAGTCACCTTCGACGTGGAAGGCCCGAGCGCGCCTTTCACAATGAAGGATGGCACCCAGCGCCGCGGCGCCTCCGCAACCGCCAAAATCAATCGCAAGGACTTCGGCGTCAATGGCGGCGGCGCTCTTGTCGGCGACGACGTCACGCTCACCATCGACATGGAATTCACTCGGAAACCGTAACGCACTAACGGCTGCGCATCGCTCGAGCCTCTCCGGGGCCATGCGGGCTCCGGAGGCGGCTTGGAGCCTGGAACTCCATGAACGAAACCTTCCAATTCCTCACCCGTCACGGCTATGCCGTCATCGTGGCTTGGGTTGCTGCGGAACAGGCCGGCGTACCAGTGCCTGCACTCCCCATGCTTTTGGCCGCGGGCGCGCTTTCCGCCATCGGCCAAATGAGTCCCGTGACGGCTGCCGCGTTGGCTGTTTCTGGCGCTCTCGCCAGCGACGCGACCTGGTACGCCATGGGACGCCTTCGCGGCATCCGCGTCTTGAAGCTGCTGTGCCGGATTTCGCTGGAACCAGACTCCTGCGTGCGCAATACGCAAGGCATTTTCGCCCGCTACGGCGCCCGCTCGCTTCTTGTCGCCAAATTCGTTCCCGGCCTCGGCGCCGCTGCCGCGCCGCTTGCCGGAGTGGTCCGTATGCCTCTCACCCGCTTTTTGTTCTGCGATGCACTCGGCGCCGCCATTTGGGCTTCCGCCTACCTGACCATTGGCTATCTGTTCAGCAACCAACTCGAAACTATCGCCATGCAGGGCGGCCGGCTCGGCGCCACACTTCTGGGATTGCTCGCCGCAGCCTGCGCCGCCTTCGTCGCCTGGAAATATCTCCGCCGCCGCCGATTCCTCATCGAGCTGCGCCAGGCGCGCATCTCGCCGGAAGAGTTGCGCGCCAAGATGGAGCAGGGCGAGGACGTTTTGGTCGTGGATCTTCGCCACCTGTTGAGCGTCGAAGCCGACCCCGAGCTCATCCCCGGCGCCAAGTGGATCGATCCCGACTCTCTCGACGAGCAGACCGAGGATCTCCCGCGCGGCCGCGAGGTGGTTCTCTACTGTGCTTGACCCAGCGAAGCTACCAGCGCCCGTGCGGCGCTGCGGCTAAGAAAAAGAGGAATCGCGAATGTTCGTCCGCTTGCCGGAGGTCTCGACGCCTGGCGCCAACGAGGCTATCCCACCGTGAATGCCGAAGTCCTGGAGGCCGCGACGCAGCCCAGCACGGCCACAAAATAAGCCGGCCCCCGAGACTCGCGCGTGCTCCGCCCGAGCCGCTCAAATCTGAAATTTCAGGAGGCATCAGAATGAAAAATCCCGCACCCGCGCAGTTCCCTATCGATCCTCTGCTGGCGAATCGCTGGAGCCCGCGGGCGTTCGCCGACCGTCCCGTCGAGCCCGCCAAGCTCCGCCAATTGTTTGAAGCCGCCCGCTGGGCCGCTTCCTGCTACAACGACCAGCCCTGGAACTACATCGTGGCCACGCGCGAGGACCCCGCGGGGTTTGGGAAGATGCTCGCCTGCTTGATGGAAGGCAACCAAGCCTGGGCCAAGTCCGCGCCCGTCCTTGCGATTTCCGTCGCCCGCACAAAATTCAAACACGACGGCTCCGTCAATCGTCACGCCCAGCATGACGTGGGTGCCGCCTCCGCTTGCCTCGCTCTGGAGGCCGAATCGCTCGATTTGGCCGTCCATCAGATGGGCGGCTTCGACGCAAATCGCGCGCGCCACACCTACCACATTCCCGCCGACCACGATCCCATGGCCGCCATCGCCATCGGCTATCCCGGCGATCCCGCGGCTCTCCCCGATAAACTCCGTGAACGCGAACTGGCCCCTCGTTCGCGCCGCCCCATTTCCGATTTCGTTTATTCCGGCGATTGGGGTTCCGTCGCCCCCTTCATCTCAGACGCCAAGTAGCAGTAGCGCAGGCCTGCCTGCCGCAGGGAAGCTCTCTCCCTGTGCGTGCTCTCCGCAACGCGATCTGCTGCCTTATTGGCGGCAAGGCAGATCTTGCCCCAAGCGGCCCCATGCACTCGCCTTGACAACCCGCAAGTGGCTCCCTAGCATAGTCTTCCGTTGGGCGCGGGAGGCGCGCGTGATTAAGCTCGACTTCGTTAATCTGATTGTCAGCCGCACCAACGTAAGCCGCGCCAAAGCCGAAGAGGCGGTTGAGACCGTCTTCGACATGTTGAAGAAAGGCCTTGCCGCCGGACAGCGCATTGAACTGCGGCGCTTTGGCGTGTTCAGCGTCAGACCCCGCAAGACCGGCATTGGCCGCAACCCGCGCACCGGAGAAGAGGTCAGCATTCCCCCGGGACGGGTGGTGCGCTTCAAACCCGGCAAGGAACTGCGCGGTATTTGAGCGCTTCTCTCTCCGCGCCCGCCGCAGCATTTTGCCGTCCGTGGCCGGCCGGTCTTTCCCATCAGTCAAAATGAGCCCAGGAAACGGAAACCGGATCACTACGCTCGATTCTGCCGAGCGCGAGTCGCTGTTTCTCCCTCTCTGGATGGAAGGCTACCGCCGCGTCAAGCCCCGCAGCCGCCGCATGCTGGCGTGGGCCGTCATGCTCTTTCTCGCCACCGTCGTCTCCACTCTTTCCGCCGGCGCCCAGTTCGCGCAGGACTACGCACAGGGGGTCGCCCCCTTCACCAGCGACTTCGCTCCCTGGCGCAGCCTCGCCACGCTTCGCCTGCTGCTCAAGGGCATTCCGTTCTCCTTCACCCTGATGACCATCCTCCTCGCCCACGAGCTCGGCCACTTTTTCGCCTGCCGCTACTACGGCATTGCCGCCAGCTATCCGTATTTCATACCCTTCCCCACGATCTTCGGCACCATGGGTGCGTTCATCCGCATCCGTTCGCCGATTGTGAACCGCAAAGCGCTGTTCGATGTCGGCATCTCCGGCCCCGTGGTGGGATTCATTTTCGCCGTACCGGCGCTCGTGCTTGCCATCGCTTACGCCAAGGTTGTCCCCGGTGCCGGCGCCAACGCCCAATTAGTGTTCGGCGTTCCATTGCTCATGAAGCTTCTCACTGGCCTGCTGCATCCCGGCGTCAACCCTTCCTCGCTTCTGCTCAGTCCCGTCGGCAGCGCCGCCTGGGTCGGATTGTTCGTCACCGGGCTGAATCTCATGCCCATAGGCCAGCTCGATGGCGGCCACATCCTGTTTTCACTTACGAGCGAAAACCACCGGCGCATCTCCCTGCTCGCCGTTTTGTTGCTGCTGCCGCTGGGATTCTATTTTTGGCCGGGATGGTTCATGTGGGCGGTGCTCTCGCTCCTGTTCGGATTCCGCCATCCCGTGCTGCTCGACCGTTGGGAGCCCATTGACGCCAAGCGCCGCATCTGGGCTCTGGTCGCGCTCGCTATCTTCATCCTCTGCTTCATGCCCGCGCCCCTCATCGAAGTCAACCCCTGACTCCATCCGCAGCAGCTTCTCCCTCGAAAAACCTGCCTCTCCCTCCTCTCCGCCTTGCTTCCTTGCTTCACATCAACCCCACCGGATCCACATCCACCAGCACCGCCCCCTCCGGTATTCCCTTCTCTGCGCATCTATCGAGCGCCCGTGTCAGCGTCTGCGTGAGCAGCGTCCGCCGCGGCGATTTCACTAGGAATTGCAGCCGGTGCTCCCCGCGCAATCGCGCCAGCGGCGCTGCGGCAGGCCCAAGCACTTTCAGCCCGCGCTCCTCTTCCGGACCCAGAATCCCCGCAAGCTGCCGCGCCCATTTCGCTGCATTCTCGATGCTTCTGTCCCTCACAATCACATTCGCCAGCGCCGCGAAGGGCGGATAGTGCATCGCACGCCGGAACTGCGCTTCCTTTTCGAAAAACGCAAGGTAGTCCTGCCTCGCCCCCGCCTGGATCGCGTAGTGCTCCGGATAGTGCGTCTGGATCAGCACGTCCCCGTGCAGCTCGCCGCGTCCTGCGCGTCCTGCCACCTGCGTCAGCAGTTGAAACGTGCGCTCCGCCGCTCGGAAATCCGGCAGGCCCAGTGCCAGGTCCGCCGACACAACGCCCACCAGCGTCACGCGGTGAAAATCGTGCCCCTTCGCCAACATTTGCGTCCCTACAAGCAGATCCAGTTCTCCCGCCGCGAACGCTCCCAGAATTTTCCGGTACTCCTGCTGCGTGCGCACCGAATCGCGGTCGAGCCGCCCGATACGCGCCCGCGGAAATTCCGCTCGGAGCTGCTCCTCCACCTGCTCCGCGCCCTCGCCCACGAAATACATATATTTCTGCGAGCACTTCGGGCACGCGGTGGGCGCCGGCCGTGAATACGCGCAGTAGTGGCACACCAGTCGCCCGCGTCGCTTGTGGTAGGTCAGCGCGATGCTGCAATTCCGGCATTCCACCGCTGCTCCGCAGCTCCGGCACAACTGGAACCATGAATACCCACGCCGGTTGATCAGGATCAGCGCCTGCGTTCCCGAAGCCAGCCGTTCCGCAATCGACGCGCGTAGCCGTTCGCCGAGTGCCCGCGTCGAGTGTGTCCGCCGGAACTCCTCGCGCAAATCCACCAACTCGACTTGCGCCAGGGGACGCTCGCCCACGCGTGTCGGCAGTTCGAGCAACCGAAATTTTCCCCGTCTCGCGTTCTGATAACTCTCCAGCGACGGCGTGGCCGACCCCAGCACCACCGCTGCGCCTTCCAATTTCGCGCGCACCAGTGCCGCATCGCGACCGTTGTACTTCGGCGTTTCTTCCTGTTTGTAGCTGGCCTCCTGCTCTTCGTCCACCACCACCAGGCCGAGCCCTTCGAGCGGCGCGAAGACTGCCGAGCGCGTGCCCACCACCACGCGCCCTGCGCCTCGCCGCACCGCCCACCACGCTGCCGAACGCTCCGCGTCCGGCAGCGCGCTGTGCAACACGGTCACGCCCGCCTCGCGCCCCAGCCGCGCTTCCAACAACCGGCTGAGCGCCATCGTCAACGCAATCTCCGGCACCAGCACCAGCGCTGTCCCTCCTGCTGCCAGCGCCGCTTCAATCGCTCCGAGATACACCTCCGTCTTCCCGCTGCCGGTCACTCCGTGCAACAGGTTCACGCGGAATTCGCCCGCTGCGATATCCGCACGCACTGCATCAAGAGCGCCCCTCTGTTCGGAATTGAGCGCATGCCGCGGTGCGTCGGGAGACCATTCCGCCGGCGCATTGGATTCGAATTCAACGGCAGCGCGCGTCCTTCGCCGCGCCCCCACCCGCGCTTCGAGCGCACCCCTCCTCAGCAGCCGCGCGATCAGTCCCTCGCCCCCGCCCAGCCGCCGCAACCGTGCCGCCCGTATGGCTTCGCCTTCGTTCGAGAACGCACCCAGTACCGCAACCTCCGCGCGCTCTTCGTCTGTGCGCTCTTCGAGCGCTTCCAGTTCGCGCACATACTCCGCCCCCGCCGCGGTGCGCGAGAGTTCCTGGACCGCGCGCACCTCCACCACCGGGGGCAGCATCGCCCGAAACACCTCGCCCACGGGCGCAAGGTAATAGCTCGCCACCCAGCGCCCTAGGGCGATCAACGGTGCCGTAAGCGCCGGCTCCCGGTCGAGCACCTCGGAGATTTCCCGCACGGAGTCGCGGCGCGTCTCCGCCTGCGCGCGCGCTACCACCACCCCCACCAGCGCGCGGTTCCGGAACGGCACCACCACACGCATACCATTTGCGGCCGCGGACGCTAGCGACCCCGGCGCGACATACGTGAACGTAGTGCGCAGGGGAACCGGCAGCGCGACTTCACACAATTCGATCATGAGATTGCCAGTGTAGCAGGAGGAAGGTACGGGTTACCCGGCTGCCGCGTCAGGACACGTCCCGATCCGCTGACTTCCGGTCCTGACCGGCAATGGAGCTATCGGGAATTGATCAGCAAAATCCCTGCGAAGATCAGCCCTACACCAAACCACTGCCGCCGCGCCAGCCGTTCTCCCAGAAAAATGAATGCCAAAACCAGGGTCACCGCTCCAAACATCGAGCCCAGCACCGTAATGACTCCCACCTGTTCCCTTTCAAATCCGTAATTGCTCAGCAAGAATCCGAACGCGTCCAGAACGCCCACCACAGCGATCAATAGCCAGCCGCTCCCAGCGGGCGGTGCCAGGCTCCGGCCCAGTGGCGTTACTGCCGCCGTGAGCCACACAACTGTCGAAAGCCGCTGGATCAGCACCGTATTTACCGCTCCCCAGGCGGGAATCGCGCGGAACCCCAGCGCCCAGTACGTCACACCGAATCCCAGCGCGCAGAGAATCGCTGGTATCACTCCCGGAGCGAGTTGCCTCGCCCACCGGGGAGCCTCTCTCGCCGACGCCATTTCGGTTGCTGACTTCGGCGTGTTTTCCGCCAGTGAGGCGAGCATTACACCGCTGAGCGCACACACCACGCCCGCGAGTCGAATTGAGGTAAGCCGTTCCCCGCTCCCATAAGCCAGCAGGACCGTAAGTGCGGGGTAGCTGCTCGATATGGGCGCGACAATGGAAATCGTGCCGCGTTCCAGCGCGCTGTAGAACGCCAGCATGCTCAGCCCGCTCGCCCCACCCATGAACAGGGTGAGCTCCCAGTGGCTCGCCAGGTCAGCGAACATGGCGGAGAGTCCGCTGCCGCGCGCTCTGCTGATCACGTAGAGAACGCCGGATAGAAATCCCGCCACCTGCATGAAAAACAGCGTGCGATACGCGCCAATCCGCCGCGCTGAAAACTGCGCTATGAAATCGGCAGTACCCCACGATAGGGCCGCAGCGAGTCCTAGAAATACGCCCAACTCTTCGTTCCTCCGAGGATAGAGTGCAGGAAACGCGGCCATTCGGCCAGCGGCGCGGCTTCCCGATCCTTCGGGACTGGCTGCGCATTCACGGCTCTCTCTAACGAACCGGATCAGCCCGCGCGCGGTTTCGGCTTGGGAGGCTTCAGGCCCAGCTCAGCCATCACTTTCTTCAGGTCTGTCCACACCTCACTCTTCGCGGAGGGTGTGCGCAGCAGGAACGCGGGATGATAGGTGGCCAGAAGTTTCATTCCGCGAAAGTCGAACCACTGCCCGCGGAACTGGGAGATCGATTTGTTGGTGCCCAGCAGCGTCTGCGCCGCCACATTTCCCAGGCATACGACCACTTTCGGGTGAATCACAGCGAGCTGGCGATCTAGAAACGGCGAGCACGTGGCCACTTCGTCGCGCTCCGGCTGCCGGTTGCCCGGTGGGCGGCACTTCACGATATTGCAGATGTAAACGTCTTCGCGGCGCAGTCCCATTGCCTCGATCATTTGGTTCAGCAGTTTTCCGGCGCGGCCTACGAACGGCAGTCCCTGCATGTCCTCGTCGTGGCCCGGACCCTCGCCGACGAACACGAGCTGCGCCCGCTCGCTTCCCTCGCCGAACACAATCGAGTTGCGCGCCTCGCACAGCCGGCAGCGTTTGCAGTCGCCAATGTCTTCACGGATGCGCGCGAGTGAATCGCCCTCGATTCTCGGGGCGGCATCGAACAAAGAAGGCACCACTGGAAGAGCCGCGTCCAGCGGACGGGCGGCTTGCGAAGTCATCGGCGCAGGTGCGGAGAGCGGCGTCGTGCGCCGCTTTGCGGGAACCGCTTCGGCTGCAGGCAACTCCATGGCGGCGCGGTCCAGATAGAACGGGCCCAGGCCCAAATCATCGAAATAGCTCAGCCAGGCTTGAATCTCGGGGCGGGCGGGGAAATCCATCAGGAGGCGCGGCCCTGCCGTGCGGCCCTGCGCAGGGCCACAACTTCATCCAGCAATCGCGAGGCCAATTCCTGTTTGCTCATCTGCGGCAGCTCCACCTGCGAGCCATCGCGGCGAACCAGTGTGACGATATTTGTGTCCACGTCGAAGCCCGCGCCCTGCCGCGTCACGTCGTTCGCCACCACGATATCCGCGCCCTTGCGCGTCAATTTTGTCCGCGCGTTCTCCGCCAAATCAGATGTCTCCGCAGCGAAACCCACGAGCGTCCGGTTCCCTTTCTCCATCGCGATTTCCGCCAGGATATCCGGCGTGGGCGCGAGTTCCAGAGTGAGCGGCGCCGCCCCGCGCTTGATTTTCTGCGCCGAGGGCTTTGCCGGTCTGTAATCGGCCACCGCCGCGGCCATCAACACCACCGTAGCCTCAGGGAGCCGTTCAAAGACCGCCTTACGCATTTGCTCAGCCGTTTGCACGGGAACGAATTCGGCGTTCTGCGGTGGTGCGAGCGCCACCGGCCCGCTCACCAGAATCACGCGAGCTCGCCGCTTCAGCCCAACCTCGGCCAGCGCATAGCCCATTTTGCCCGACGAGCGGTTCGTCAGGTATCGAACCGGGTCCACTTCTTCCCGCGTCGGCCCGGCCGTGATGAGCAACGTTTCGCCTTGAAGATCGTGCTTCAGTCCCAGCGTCTCGCACACCGCGCTCGCGATTGCTTCCACCTCCGCCAGGCGCCCCGCTCCCGTCATGCCGCAGGCCAGGTAGCCTTCTCCGGGCTCGACCACGCGGACTCCCCGCGCGCGCAGACGCCCGAGGTTCTCCTGCGTCGCTGCGTGCTCCCACATGTTCACGTTCATTGCCGGAGCCACAATCACGTGCGCTTTGGTAGCTAGAACGAGGGTAGAGAGAAAATCGTCGGCGAGGCCATTCGCCATGCGGGCCAGGAAGTCGGCCGTGGCGGGTGCGATCACCAGCGCGTCGATGCGCTGCGCCACGGCAATGTGTTCGATGGCGCTTTCGACGTTGGCGGGCGCGCCGTTTTCCGCCCCGAACATTTCGGTAATGACCTTGCGGCCGGTGAGCGCGGCAAACGTCAGTGGCGTGATGAATTCGCGCGCCGCGCGCGTCATCACCACCTCGACCTCCAACCCCTCCTGCTGGAGCAGGCGGACGAGCTCAGCCGCCTTGTAGGCAGCCACTCCTCCCGTGACTCCAACAGCCACTCGCATGCCTGCTCCCCGGGACTACTCGCTTCGCCGTTTGCCTTCCTTCTCCTCGGCGCGGTCGGAGATTTCCGGCAGGTCATATTCGAGCAGCTCGTGCTGCAGCTCTTCGACCGCAATTCGCGTTGGCTTGTGCGCGCGTGTGTGCGCGAGCAGCATGGGCGCGCCGGCCATGAGCTGGCGGGCGCGCTTGGCGGCCAAAAGCACAAACGCAAACTGGCTGCTGGGCGGTTCTTTTGAGGCGGTCATTTCCAACGTCATCCTCCAAATGAACGGAGCACCGCGCGCACCGTGTCGGTGGCGAGCGCCGTCTTGTTCCGGCTGCGCGCTGCCAGCACGATGGATTGCACCTTGCGGCCCGCGCGCTCCAAATCGTCGTTGATCACTATGTGGTCGTAATTTTTCGCATGCTCCAGGATTTCCTGCTGGGCCTGCGCCAGCCGCCGCTCGATCTCCTCTTCCGTATCCTGGCCACGCGCGCGAAGCCGCTCGACAAGCGCCTGTCGCGAAGGTGGCAGAATGAAAATGGAAACGGAATCCGGAATTCCCGTGCGTACCTGCGCGGCCCCCTGCACGTCTATCTCGAGGACCAGGTCCCAGCCCTTGGCCCGCGACTCCTCCAGCCAGCGCCGCGGCGTTCCGTAATTATACCGGCCGAAGACGCGGGCATGCTCCAGGAACTCCCCGCGCTTCACCATCCGCTCGAACTCTTCCTCGGACACAAAATTGTACCATTTTCCCTGGGATTCCGCCGGACGCGGTTTCCGGGTTGTGCAGGAAATGGAAAACATGATTTCGGGCAGTTCCAGCATCTTTTCGACCAGCGTGGATTTCCCGCAGCCGGACGGCCCCGAAACGATGAACGCAATCGGTGGATGGGATGAAGACATGTGTGTTCGTGAGCCGGCCCCCCTGGTCGGTCTTACTCCACATTCTGCATCTGTTCGCGCAGGCGTTCGACCTCCGCCTTCACCTCGAGAGCCAAATCCGTAATGGCCATTCCCTGGGATTCGACCCCGGGCGTCTTCGAAAGCATAGTATTCGATTCCCGCTGCATTTCCTGTAGCAAAAAATCGAGTTTTTTCCCCGCCTCGGGGTCGGATTCGAGCAGCGCGTCGAACTGCTGGAGATGGCTGCGGAGCCGCGACACCTCCTCGGTCACGTCGGAACGCTCCGCGAGCAGCGCAGCTTCCTGGGCCAGCCGCGCGGGTTCAATCGCGGTGTTCCCCAGCAGCTCCGCCAGGCGCTCCCCCAGGCGGCGTGCGTACTCGGGCCGGAGCGTTGTCGCCAGTTTTTCGATTTCCTGTGCATGGCGCGCGATGATGCCCAGCCGTCCGCGCATCTCCGCGGCCAGCAAGGCGCCTTCCGCGTATCGCATCTCGTCCAGTTTCGCCAGCGCGTCGTCCAGGCAGCGCATGGCTAGTCCCGCGGCACGCTCCACTTCCTCCTCGGAAGGAGCTCCAGCGCCCGTGACCACCCCGGGAAGGCGCATAAGCGCCACAAAGTCAATCGCCGGCGCCGCCGAGAACTCGCGGCTTAATTCCTGCGCGGCGCGGGCGTAAGCCGAGGCCAACTGCTGATTGAGCTGCACCGTAGCCGGGCCTGCGGTCTCGATGCGCAGCGTTACGTCCACATGGCCGCGGCGCACGTGCTGCCGCACCCGCTGGCGAAGCCGCGGTTCCAGCGGTTCCCAGCCTTCCGGAAGCCGGACGTGCAGATCCAGAAAGCGGTGATTGACGCTGCGAATGCTCACGCGAAGAGCGAGGCCGTTCTCCTCGGCCCGGGCCTGCGCGTACCCGGTCATCGAACGGATCCCGCTGGAACGCGGAGCCACCATCAGGCCGTCTCCCCGTTGGCCCGCGAACGGGCCAGCGCTTCCGCGCCGAATTGCAGCTCGTACAGCCGCGCGTAGAGGCCGCCCCGCGCCAGCAACTCGTCGTGCGTGCCGCGCTCGCGAATCTGGCCGTCCTCGAGCAGCAGAATCACGTCCGCGCTGCGGATGGTGGAAAGGCGGTGCGCGATCACGAACACAGTGCGGCCAGCCATCAGGTTGGCGAGCGCCTGCTGCACCAGCCGCTCGGACTCCGAATCCAGCTCCGACGTGGCTTCATCCAGGATCAAGATCGGCGAATCCTTCAGCAGCGCGCGCGCGATGGCGATGCGCTGGCGCTGCCCGCCGGAAAGGCGCTGGCCCCGCTCGCCGATCATGGTCTGATATTGCTTCGGCATCTCGCAGATGAAATCGTGGGCCAGAGCGGCGCGCGCTGCGGCCACTAGCCGGTCCTCGGTGACGCCCGGACGGCCGTAACAGATGTTGTTCGCGACCGTATCGTTGAAGAGAATGGTCTCCTGCGTGACGATGGAAATCTGCTCGCGCAGCGAGCGCAGGCTGAGAGTGCTGAGGTCCCGGCCGTCCATCAGCACTTGCCCCGACGTCGGAGCATAGAACCGCGGCAGCAGGTTGACGAGCGTGGTCTTGCCGGCCCCGCTTGCGCCCACAATCGCCACCACCTCGCCCGCACGCACGTCCAGACGAATTCCGCGGAGAATCGCCGGGCCGTCAGGATAGGCGAAACTTACGTTTTCGAGCGAAATACGCTCGGAGAAGCGCTCCAGCACCGTGGCGCCGGGCGCGTCCGGGACTTCCTCCGGCAGATCGAGCAGCGCAATGACCTTGGGCGTGCAGCCCAGCGCTTGCATGAACTGGTGATAGATGCCCCCCAAACGCTTGACGGGCTCGTACACCCGGAACAGCGCGTAAATGAACGCGATGAACGCGCCCCGGGTGAGCAGCCCCGTCTTGATGCGGTCGCGCGCATAGAGAAGCGCGAAACAGAGCACCACGGCGCCGAGCAGCTCCATCAGTGGCGCGTTGGCGACCCAGGCGCGGATCCAGCGCATGTTTTCGCGGAGTAGCCGCCGCGAAGTCTCCCCGAATTTCTCGATCTCAAACGACTCCATCCCGAAGGCTTTCACCACGCGATTTCCGGTGACCGTCTCCTGTAGGATCTGGCTCAAGTCCGCCAGCCGCGACTGGCTCTCCTGCACGGAATGCCGGATGCGACGGCCGAGTTTGCCCACCGGAACGATGACCAGCGGGAGTATGACGAGAGACAGCAGCGTCAGCTTCCAATCAATCAGAAAGAGCACTACCGCGCAGCCGAAGAATGAGAACGTGTGACGAAAAAAATCTGCGAACCACTCGGAAAGCGCGCCCTTGATGCGCTCGACGTCGCTGATGACCGTGGACATGAGCCGGCCGGTGGGGTTGTGCTCGAAGAAGGCCACCGGCTGGCGGATCAGACGGGCGTACACCTGGTTGCGCAGCGCCGTGACCGCCGAAAGCCCCACGAACTGAATCGAGGAGATGGAAATAAACTCGGAAATGCCCTTGATCACGAACAGCAGCAGCAGCGAGAGCGTGAAAACCGCCCAGACGTGATGGATATTCGGCGGAAACAGCGAATTGAGCATCAGCGTGCGGCCGGTGAAAGGGATGCGGACCAGCGTGAGCTTCGAGTCGGAGATGGTCGGGTCCAGCACTTTGTCCATGGCCGGGATGATCATCAAGGCGGTGAGGCCTTCCGTGAGCCCTACCAGGAACATCAGGAGGATCGCGACCACCAGCCGCTGGCGATGCGGCCGGAGGTAGCGCAACAAGCGAGACAACTCGGCTGAGAACAAGAAGGCCAAGACCAACTCACTCCGTATCAAGCGGCGCGCGTGCAATCCCCCCGTGCCCGCCGCGGGCATAGAGAAAGTGTACGCTATGGGCGTCCCCTGGCATTGTCAAGACGCGGAACGGTCAACGTCGCGGTGAAGCACGCGAACTCCTGGAACACGTTGCCGCAGTGCTCGCGCCACGGCGTCCACCATCATCACCGAACGGTGGCGGCCGCCCGTGCAGCCGAACGCAATCGTTAGATAGCTCTTCCCTTCCCGGATGTAGTACGGCAGCAGAAATCGCAGCAGGTCGGTGACCTTGGCAAGGAAGTGCCGCGTTTGCGGAAACGAACGTATGTAGCGCGCCACGCGCGGATCGCTGCCCGTCAGCGGCCGGAACTTGGGAAGAAAATGGGGATTGGGCAGGAAGCGGACGTCGAAGACGAGATCCGCATCTTGCGGTACGCCGAATCGAAATCCGAAGCTGATCACGCTGACCATAAGTGGCTGGCGGTCGAGCTTGAGAAAGCGCTCTTCGATGAACTGGCGCAGCTCGTGGACATTGAAGCGCGTGGTATCGAGCACCACATCCGCCAGTCTGCGAATTGGCGCCATGATGCGGCGTTCATGCCGGACAGCTTCGCGCACGCTGGCTTGACGGCCGAGCGGATGCGGCCTGCGCGTCTCACTAAAACGCCGGATCAGCGCTTCGTCGCCCGCTTCGACGAAGACGAGCGTGACTTCCTGCTCGCGGCGCAAGCGGCGATAAATGCCCGGCAGGCGGCGCAACATCTCGCCCTCGCGTGCGTCCACAAGCAGCGCCACGCGGTCGAATTCTCCGGCGCCCCGCTCGAACAGTTCGCTGAAGTTGGGGATCAACTCGACGGGCAGATTGTCCACGCAGTAGTAGCCGAGATCTTCGAAGGCGCGCAGCACGGAGCCTTTTCCGGAGCCGCTCAGCCCCGTAAGCAGGACCAAGCGCCGTCCCGGAGTCTTGGGACCCGGCGCGGCACTTTGCGGCTCGACGCGGCGGACCACCTACTCCTTCACCCGCCTCTGGTGTGTGCTGGGGATACGCAGATCCTCACGGTACTTGGCGACGGTTCGACGGGTCACTTCGATGCCTTCTTCGGAAAGTTTTTTGGCGATTTGTTCGTCGGTGAGTGGATGAGCGGTGTCTTCTTCCTCGATCATTTTCTTGACGCGGCGTTTGAGCGTCAGCAAGGAAACGCCTGCGCCTTGCGGGCCGTTGACCGACTCGGAAAAGAAGAAACGCAACTCGAGTACGCCTTGAGGGGAGTGCGAATACTTGTTGGCGACGGCGCGGCTGACGGTCGAGGGATGCACGCCAACCTCTTCGGCGACTTCCTTGATCATCATGGGCTTGAGATGGTCCATGCCGTATTCGAAGAAGTCTTTCTGGTGGCGGAGGATGATTTGGCAAACGCGGAGGATGGTGTGCTTGCGCTGCTCGATGTTCTTGAGGAGCTGAACTGCGGCGGTGAACCGTTCCTTGACGTAGTTGCGGACGTCGCGGTCGGCGGCATCGCGGGCGAGCAGCCTGCGGTACGTGGGGCTGAGTCGGAGCTGTGGCATATCGTCGTCATTCAAAAAGACCTGCCATTCGTCGCCCACCTTGCGGAAGAAAACATCGGGCTCGACAACGCGGGGCTCCGTCTTGTTGTAGCGGAGTCCAGGGCGCGGATCGAGCTTCTTGATCACATCTACGGCCACCTTCACCTGCTCAAGCGGCTGTCCGACGGCCTTGGCGATTTCCTTGAACTGGCTGTTCTGGATGAGTTTGAGGTGGTCGCGGACGATGGCCACGGCCAGTTGTGTAAGAAGCGACTTGTCCGGGTCGAGGACGATGAGCTGGCGCTCCAAACACTCGGCCAGCGAACGCGCGCCGACTCCCGGCGGGTCGAATTCCTGGACAAGCCGCAGCGCTTCTTCGACCTCGTTCACTTGCGCATTTTCGCTCGCGGCGATCTCCTCGACCGTGCCCGTGAGATATCCGTTCTCATCCAGGTTCCCGATGATGGCTTCAGCGAGTTGGCGCTGGCGATCCGGCGCGGGCGACGCGCCCAACTGCCAGGAGAGATGGTCAGTCAGGTCCTGTGTGGATGAGAGGAACTTCTCATAGGAGGGACGTTCGATCTCCTCGTACTCGCCCTTTGTTTCTGTCCCTCCGGTGCCGAGATACTGGTTGAAAAAGGAGGCCACGTCGAATTCATCGAAGGGATTGGTGTTCTCGCCATCGCTAGGGGCCTCCGATTCGGCCTTCACAAAGGCTTCATCAGTGTAATCTTCGGCGCGCAGATTCTCCTCGGTCACTTCCTCGAGCATGGGGTTGGCAACCATCTCCGCGGTGACCATCTCGCGCAGCTCCAAGCGGTTCAGTGCCAGCACACTGACCATCTGGACCAGGCCGGGCGTGAGGATCTGCTTCTGCGCGACCCGCAGGTGAAGCTTCGGCTGTAGCCACTGGCCCATGGTTTTAGTTTAGCTGGAAATTCTCGCCGAGATAGATGCGCCGGACGGCAGGGTCACTGCTCAGCACGTCGGGGGAACCGGCCAGGAAGATGCGTCCACTGTGAATGATGTAGGCGCGGTCTGTGACACGCAGGGTCTCGCGAACGTTGTGGTCGGTGACCAAGACGCCGATGCCGGAATTCCGCAGGTCCTGGATGATTTTCTGGATGTCGATCACCGTGACCGGGTCGATACCGGAAAACGGCTCGTCGAGGAGAATGAAGGAGGGTTGGAGGACGAGCGACCGGGCGATTTCCAACCGCCGGCGCTCGCCGCCGGAAAGCGTTCCGCCCTGATTGTGGCGCACCGCTTCAAGACCCATCTGAGCCAGCAGCTCCTCGAGGCGGTCCCGGCGGCCCTCAGGCGTGAGCGCCTGGGTTTCGAGCACGGCAAGGAGATTTTCTTCCACGGTCAGCTTCCGAAACACCGAAGGTTCCTGCGGGAGATAGCTGATGCCGGAACGCGCCCGCCGGTAAACGGGGAGGTCGGTGATGTCTTCGTCGTCGAGGAGAACAGCGCCGGAATCGGGTCTGGCGAGGCCTACGAGGATGTAGAAGGTGGTGGTTTTTCCGGCACCATTCGGACCGAGCAGTCCGACGACTTCGCCTTGGGTGATATCCAGGTTTACGTCATCAACAACAACGCGGCCCCTATAGGATTTTCGGACCTCGACGGCTTGTAATTTTGACATTCCGGCTCATCACTGAATCCGGTGACGCGACAGAGTGCGCGTGCCGTTGCCTGAATCGATGAGAATCCTATCATCGGCCAAAAAGAAGGTCAATTCACGGCCGGTAGTCGTGCCTTGATCGGCATCATAGAGCGTTGGATTTCCGCCACTGAGGACGAAGCGGCCGTCACCGGCGGTGTAGTCGGCGCGGTCTGCGGTGCCGCGGCGTTCCAATTGCCAAACGGTTGCTCCGCCGGTGCAGACGGCCTTGCTAAGCTGCTGCACGCCGTTGGTCTCGGCCAGTATGAGATCCATGTGAGGCGATGCAATGCGGCCGAGCCGGGATTCGGCGCGAGCGTTCTGTTCAAGCTCCGCAACGGCATCCGCGCTGCGATAGGTGAGGTGAGCGGCGCGGACTGACCAGACCACGGGTTCGCTCGACTGCGGCGCGGCGGGAGTGGCCGGCGCGGCTGCCACAGCGGCTTTGGGGGAAGGCTTGGGTGCGGATTGCGGATCGGCGCCCGGAGGCGGCTGGACCTGCGGGAGGCGCGCGTTGACGTTCCCATTGCCGATCAGCAGATGCTCCTGCTGGCGCAAATCGAGCGTGTCCGCCTGAATGACGGCGTCGCCTTGCCAGAGACGAGCGTGGCCGGAGTAAACGGCGCGGCTGGAATTGCGGTTCGCGGTCATGCGGTCGGCCATGATGTGAGCCGGTTGAGGCGCGAAATTGGCGACACTATTGGGGTCCACGCGCCGATAGGTGGTGCGCACCACGCCTTCGCCGCGCGCCTCGCCGCTGCGCTGATCAATGTTGAACGTGGGCGCGACGGAATCCGTGTCTGCGTCGGTGAGCTCGGCGTTGCCCGTGAGCGTAAGCGTGTCGGTCGAATGCACAGAACGGGAGCGGTCGGAGTGGCCATGGCGGGCGAGCGGGCCTGATTCTTCGAAGCGCACGTTGCCGTTCTGGCGGGCTTCGGTCCAGCGGTCGGCTTCGAAATCCACTTCGCCCTCTTCGGAACGGGTGATCTGGACGGGCTGGCCCGGAAGGCGGCGCTCGATCTCGACATCCTGATGCGCATGGACCTGGCGGATATGAGAGCCCTGGCCGTAGTCGGCGACGACGCGCCGCGAACGAAGGACGGTGTCGTCTTTCGGAGAGGAGTACTCCAGGAAGGCGGGAACGGGGCTCTCAGCCTGTTTGAGATCGGCGCGGCCGGACGCATTCGGCACGAAATGGAGCAAGAGCGTGGCGCTGGAGACGCGCGCGAGGCCTTCAGCGGGTTTGCGGGGCGGCGTATCGAAGTGAACATTGCCATCGGCCTTGGCAAGACGCGCAGTGCCGGTCTTCGGGTCGAAATCCACGTCGAGGAAATCGGAGGCGAGGTGCTGCTCGCCAGCGAGTAGGGGCGCCTTACGCGTGCCGCGGACGGAGCCCTCGCTGTGGAGGTGCGAGGGTTGGCCCGAGGGCGTGAAATCGAGCGTGGCGGCGTCCGAGGAGAGCACGGTGATGCCTTGCGGGTCGTTGGAGGTGAGCGTTGGACGACCTCCAGCCAACATACGGCGTGCGCGGAGAGATGAGGTGAGCACCAGGGTAAGGGTGGCGCAGGCGACTTCGTGCGTGCCCTGCCGCAGCAGGACAGGCCCTTCGAGACGGACAATGCCGTCTTCGTTGTGGTAATCGAGGCTGGAGCCGGTGACTTCGGTGGGGACGCCGGTAGCCTCGGCGCTCTTGCCGGGCGCGGCGTGGCGCAGGTTCATGAAGACGTCGTGATGCAGGTGGATGACGTTGTGGTTGGAGTCGTAGGTGAAGCCGACGGCGTGGCCATCGCCATAGGGAAACGAGAAGCTGACCGGCTGCTGGCTCTCGGAAGAGCCAGAATTCCGGTCGAACGTGACTTGCGAGGTATCGACATGCACGACTTGCTTGCCGGGGCGTTCGCGGGCATCGTGAGCGGCCTCGAGATCGACGTGGACAGCGCCGTGGCAGACCATGTGTCCAGTGTCGGAAAAATACTCGCACTCCTTGCTGCTGACGCGGTCGTTGCGGTCACCGCGCTGGCCGAACATGGTGATGGCGACATCTTCGAGGAGATTGCGATTGCCGGTAGTGAAGGCAGTTGCGCTGGTGGCTTCGACTTGGAACAGAGTGAGGTCGCCATTGGCTTTGGCCAGGCTGAACTTCTGCGATTGCTGTTGCACCGTGACGGGAACCGGCGGCGGAGCGGAGCGGACGGAGCGGGCCTGCTGCAGGGCGCGCCATCCGTATATGCCAGCGAGCGCGAGAAACACAACGGCAGCGAAGGTGGCGGAGAGTCGTGCGTAACGAAGTGCTTCCGTGCGGCGCATAGGGTTCGTTAAGTAGGATGCGAGCTCAGTGTAGTCCCGCTCCGCGGGGGCGACAACTGAGGCAGCGACCCCTCGGCTTCGCGCAGGCGGCAAACGGCGCGAAAGCGGCGGAAGCGGGCAGACAATGCCTTGGCGTTCGGCTTTTGAAAATGGATATCGCCCCCACCCCCCCCGGAATGCGCAATCGACAGAAAATACAGGAGATATGAAAAATTGAGTGTGTAAACCATTGAAAACAAAGGGGCGGATTTTGGATGATTCGTAGAGGAGTGTGCAAGCGTCTGAATTCAGTAGAGTTAGACGATTTTGCGAGCGCGGTGCGCGATCCTGAACGAATTGAAGGGACTTGGACATCGAGCTTGCTTCCTGTAAAGCCACTGAAAACAAGCGACTTGCAGGTGATGCGAACAGAGCTTCGTAGCGGAGCGTGGTGCGCGTGCTATGCGGAGCTAGTCCCGTCCCCGGCGCGGATCGCTGTGGCGAATGTCAGAGACATTTACCACCCGAATAAGTATACCGTAGTTGAAAGGGAAATGCAAGGGAAAAATGAGGAGAAAAACAGCGACAAAAAGTGGCAAGGGTGGGACAACCGCGTATGTGGATCGGCAGACGGGGACGTTTCGACCGCCAACAAAGGCTGACTGGAA
>DASPSB010000215.1:0-3084 GCA_035624135.1 Candidatus Acidiferrales bacterium
GCGGAGCCCGTGATGCCGCGCCAGATACAGGAGCTCCGGATCGAAACCGAAGCGTTCGATGCGCTGCTGCTCGAAGAGAATCCGCGCGCGTTCCATGCGAAAAGCCTTGAAGCCGCATTGCGTGTCCACAAAGGGAATCCAGAGGACGAGCTGCACGATTTTGTTGAACAGGATTCCGGCCAGCTCGCGAAGCCGCGACTGGCGGGCCGAAATCAACCGGCGGTCGAGGGCGCGCGAGCCGAACGCGACGTCCGCCGTGTCGAGCGCGGCCAGCAGCTTGTCCGCCTCCTCGATGGGCGCGGAGAGATCGGCATCGGTAAACAGGCCGATCCGTCCGCGCGCTTCCCGCATGCCGTGCCGCACGCTGTATCCTTTGCCGAAATTGCGGCCATTGCTTAACAAACGAATGCAGGCAAACGAGCTCTTGTAGTTCTCCACGAGCCGCGCCGTTCCGTCCGTCGAACCGTCGTCCACCACCAGAATCTCCGCCACGATGCCTTTCTGAGCGATCCACGCTTCGATTTTTTCCAGCGTAGGCGGCAGCCGCCGTTCCTCGTTGTACGCCGGAATGACGATGCTAAGCGCGATCTCCGGCGCGCTCATGCCGCGCCTTCCTGCTGGCCGTGCCGGCCAAGCAGGGGAACGAACCGGCAGTAGTGCAGCGCCTCGCGCGAGAACTCCTTTCCCTTCCGCTGGAAGCGCAGCAGCTCCTGGCTGTCTGCCGGCCCCACGGGGATCAGCAGCCGACCGCCCTCGGCCAGTTGATCGAGCAGCGGCTGCGGAACAAAGCGCGCCGCGGCTGAGACCACGATGGCGTCGTAGGGAGCCATCTCCGGATATCCGCCCGAAGCATCTCCGGCCAGAACGCGAATATTGGCAAACCCAAGATTCGCCAGGCGGGCCGCAGCGGATTGGGCGAGGCTCGGCTCGATTTCGAGCGCGATCACTTCGCGGGCGAGCCGGCCGAGGATGGCTGCTTGATAGCCGGAACCCGCGCCCACTTCGAGCACGCGTTCAGTCCCCGTGAGCTCGAGCGCTTCCGTCATTGCGGCCACCATATAGGGTTGGGAAATCGTCTGGCCGTGACCGATGGGGAGCGGCTGATCGGTGTAGGCGCAGTCCACGATTTCGGGCGCGACGAAGAGATGGCGCGGAACCTCCAGCATCGCTTCCAGCACGCGGGAATCGCGAATGCCGCGCGCGCGAAGCTGGTGTTCGATCATCGAACGCCGTTGAGCGGCGAATAAATCGGTGTCCATCATCACTACACTTCGGCCGGATGCTTCTCCCAGGGTCGCGTGGCCAGGATTTCGGAGATGGCATCGAGGACCAGGTCGAGCTCGTCGATGCGGTTGTAAAAATGCGGCGAAATGCGCACACCGGCCTTGGGGCGATAGTCCACCAGGATGTTGCGAGCCACGAGCGCCTGCTTCACCTCTTCCGCGTGCGGGCAATCGACATAGACGGTGCCGGCGCGCGCGGCGGGATCGGCGGGCGTGTGGACGCGCCAGCCGCGCTGGTTCGCGCCGCGGATCAGATGCGCGGTCATTTCCGTGGATTTGCGGCGGATGTTTTCGACGCCCGCGGCGGCGATGATGTCGAGACCGGGGCCGGCAGCGTAGAGCGCGGGAATCTGCGTGGTCCCGGTGAGAAAACGAAAACCTGTGCCGGTTCGCTCAATCGGCTGCGCTTCGAAAGCAAACGGATTCTTGTGCGCGAACCAGCCGGTGAGCGAAGGCTCGAGTGAGGGCGCGAGGTCGGGACGGACGTAGAGATAGCCGACGCCGGGGCCTCCGCAAAGCCACTTAAGCACGCCGCCGACGGCAAAATCCACGCCCAGCGCGGTCACGTCCACGGGCAGGGTTCCCGCAGCCTGGAAAACATCGAGCACGACACGCGCGCCGACGCGATGCGCCTTTTCGATGATGGCGCGGGCATCCACGATGGCTGCGCTGCGGAACAGGACGAGGGAGATGGGCACGAGCAGGGTGCGCTCGTCAATCGCGTCCAGAATCTTCTGCATGGGCGGATGGATGCCGTCGTCGCTGGGGACGACCACAACGTCGGCGCCGCGGCGGCGCTGCTCGAGATAGAAATAGAGGATGGAAGGGAATTCGAGGTCCACCATTACGACCTTGTTGCGCGGTTTGGCGAACTCGAAGCAGGAAGTGACGACGGCCTGGGTGAGCGTCACGTTCTGATGGACGGAAACGCTGCCGGAAGGCGCGCCGATAATGCGTCCGATCTGGTCGCCGACCTCGCCGGCAAGCGTCCACCATTCTTCGTCCCAGGCGCGCACGCCGCGAACGGCCCAGGATTCGGTGTAGGCGGCCATGCGGCCGCGGACGGCGCGCGGCATGGCGCCGAGGGAATTGGAGATCAGGTAGGTAGAGGTCTCCAGGATGGGGAATTCCTTCCGCCAGTGGAGCAGGTTATCGGTGGACATGGCTGGTGTCTTTCTCCGGAAGGGAAGGTATCACAGGCGTTTCGGTTTGCGCGCTACCCGGCGGATTGTCCGGATATTTGGGACGAGGGATATGGGTGATGTAGGTGAAGGGTGTGCGGGCGAAGGCGAGCTGCTGTTCGCGCTCGAAGTGAGTGAGCGTCTGCATGAGGAGCTGGCAGAGATACCCCCCGATGGCCACCTTGCGCGCAGGAAGACGGCCCAGAATCAGAAGCGAGAGAAGCTTTGTCAGGGTGCGGTTGATGCCCTGGGCGGAGGACAGGTCGGGCTCGGAGCCGAGGATTTCCTCGAGGAGTACGCGAGGATCCTCGGGAGTACCCTCGGAATAGATGCGAGCGTGATGGGCGCAGAGGTCGGGGTGCGTGGGCTTGCGGGGAAGCCGGCAACGGCGGCCTGCGGCGTCGCGGAACATGCAGCGGTCAGGATCGGAAGAGATAGTCATTTGAGTGTTCCTCCTTGGAGATTCGAAAAATGTGCTTGGGGGTATCGCTCGTATTCTGTTGAATTGGTTGAAGATAGAAATTGGGTACCCCACCCCGGGGGGAATGCGGAAACGACTGAGAGGAAAGGGGTTGCGCGAAATTGAGTTCACAACGGTGTGAATCTAAAGGAGATAGATT
>DASPSB010000225.1:0-2429 GCA_035624135.1 Candidatus Acidiferrales bacterium
GCATCCGGTTCCATCACGCGTCAGGCCGGCTCGGCGGGATGCCCGGAATGTGGGGCTACGTAAAGGGCGGCATGGGCATGGTGTCGTTTTATTTTTGCGATGCCGCGCGCGAAGCGGGAGCGACGGTTGCTACGAGCGTGCATGTGGCGCAGATCTTGCCGGGCGAAGGCGTCATCCTCGAGACCGGAGGGCTGATCTCTGCACCGGTAGTGATCTCGAATGCCGACCCGCGGCAGACGCTGCGACTGCTTGGCTCCTCTGCTGATGCGGCCTGGCGGAAGCGCGTCGAAGAGATTCCGATCGAGGGCTGCACGGTAAAGCTCAATGTGCTGCTACGCGAGCTGCCCAACTTCGCGGCGCGGCCCGGAACCGACCAAGCACACCACTACGGACAGATCAACGCGCCGCTTACGAAGAGCGAGTGGAAGTCCGGCTTCGCCGCTGCGCGCCGCGGCGAGTTGCCGGAGCATCTCTGGTGCGAACTGTATTTCCAGAGCGTGCATGATTCGACCGTCGCTCCGCGCGGGCTGCACACGATGAGCGTGTTTGCGCAGTACGTGCCATACAAATTCGCGCGCGGAACGTGGGACGACCGGCGCGAGGAAGTGCGGCGGCTCGCGCTCAATTCACTGGCTCGGTTTTGCTCGAACATCGATAGGGCCGTGGCCGACGTGCAGGTGCTCGGGCCGCCGGATATCGAAGAGAAGGTGGGTCTCACCGGCGGGCACATCTTTCAGGGCGAATGCCTTCCACCGTATATGTGGTCGAAGCGACTTTCGGCGCGCACGCCAATGCAGGGCCTCTACCTCTGCGGCGCATGCACGCATCCCGGCGGCAGCGTGATCGGCATAAACGGACGCAACGCGGCCATGGCGGTTCTGCGCGATACTGCGTAGCTTCGTGCCAGCAAGCCACTAAGGTATCCTGCGAGCGCATGCCCACGGACAAACCCGCCCTCCATCGCGAACTGGGACTGCGGGACCTCACGCTGTTCGCCATTACCTGCATCACGTCGGCGAGATGGATACCGATCGCAGCGCACGCGGGACCGGGCTCCATCACGCTCTGGATTCTGGCGGCGGTATTTTTCATGGCGCCGCTTACGGTGGCGGTGGCGGCGCTGGTCGCGAAATATCCCGGACCCGGCGGCCTATATCTTTGGACGCGACAGGATTACGGACCGTGGGCCGGATTTCTCAGCTTCTGGGTTTACTGGATCGGGACCGCTTTCCTGTTTCCCAGCGCCGCGCTTTTGTACGTGCGGGTGGGGTTTTCGATGTTCGGCACCTCGTTTGCGAGACTGGGCGACAACCGCTTTTGTCTTCTCGCCGCCACGCTGGCGATGATCTGGATCGCGCTCGGCTCGAACCTGATCGGGATGAAAGTCGGCAAGTGGACCGAAAATCTCGGCGGGCTGGCGACGTGGGCTGTGGGTGTGGTGCTGGTCGTCGTGGCGTGGATGGTCTGGACGCGCCGCGGATCGGCGACGCCGATGCATCTCGCTCCGAAGTGGAGCTGGGGAACCGTGAACTTCTGGGCCGCCATCGCGTATGCGATGTCGGGCATGGAAGGTCCCGGAATGATGGCCGCAGAAATCCGCGACCCGGAGCGAACCATGCGGCACGCGGGCTGGATCGCGTCCGCGTTTACGACGCTATTTTATGTTTCGGCGACGATCGCATTTCTTGTGGTGCTTTCGCCGGCGAAAATCAGCGAGCTGAACGGGTACGCTGAGGTGGGTGATTCGGCGGGAATGTTGTTGCGGGCTCCGTGGCTTTCTCCGCTCATCGCGCTGCTCGTGGTCGTCGGGGGACTCGGACTGATCGGCGGGCTGGGGGCAGCAACATCGCGCATGCCGTTTGCGGCGGGCGTTGACCGCCTGCTCCCGCCGGCCTTCGGCAAGATTCACCCGCGATGGGGAACGCCGTACATTTCGATTCTGGCGCTCGGAATCGTGTCCAGTTCCCTGCTGATCGCCTACCAACTGGGTGACAGCGTGCGCGTCGCCTACGACGAGCTAGTATCCCTCATGGTGATCGGCGGCTTTTTGCCATATCTCTACATTTTCGGCAGCGCGTGGAAAGCCGGCAGGCGCGTGAGCGCGCTCTCTGGCGGCTCAATGACCGCGCTAGCGCTTTTCTGCTCAGTGGTGCCACCAGCCGAAGTAACCAATCGGTGGCTCTTCGAAGGCAAGCTCGCCGCCGGAACACTTGCCATGGTGGGCTCAGCGTGGCTTGTCTACAGGCGCGAAGCAGTGACGGCTTAAGGGTCCCTTTCGCAGCGCCTTGCTACATCCACTTGTCGATCGAGGCGCTGCGGCCGTGGTTCATGTTCGCCACCTGGAAAAAGGCGTTGGCCTGACCGCCGCAAACGACGAGATTGATATCGGCAGCTCGGGGGAAGAACGGGATCAGCGTATCCTCCGGAAC
>DASPSB010000249.1:0-10930 GCA_035624135.1 Candidatus Acidiferrales bacterium
GGTGACACGCTGATGGGCAAGGGAATGCGAGCGGTGGGACCGCCGGCGGAGTGGCGGGCCGCACAGGTTCCGGGTTCCTGACGCATGCCGCACTTTCGCCGGTTGTGTGGATGGGATTCGCCTGCCTCCTCCTGTTTTTCCTTTCCTATATGCTCGTGCTTACTTGGGCGGATTTCAGTTTTGTTTTGCCGGCCTCTGCTGCGGCCTATGCGGTAGTGCCCTTGCTCGGGCATTTTTTCCTGGGCGAAGCCGTGAGTGCGGTGCGTTGGGCGGGAGTTGTGATGATTACGCTGGGAGTCGGGCTCGTCGGCAACACGCCGCCGCGCACCACGTTGCCCGCTCCTGCATCGGGTGAGGCCGCCTCCGCGCGCGCTCCCGCGGCCACTGAGGCCGCGAAAGGGGACTGACGTGGAGATTGTGCTCTTCGTCTTCCTGGTGGTCGTGGCGGGGACTTCCGGCGAGATGTTTGTGAGCCGCGCGATGAAGGGCATTGGAGAGGTAACCTCGTTCCGGCCGGGAGCGATTGCGCGGGTGGTGGCGCGCTCTCTGGTCGAGCCATGGATGTGGGCGGGCCTGGGGATGATGGCGTTGGCGTTTTTCTGCTTGCTGGTGCTTTTGTCGCGTGCCAACGTCAGCTTTGTCGTTCCAGTGACGGCGCTGAGCTATGTGATGGCTGCACTCGGCGGCCGCTTTTTCCTGGGCGAGCAGGTCAGCGCCGGCCGTTGGGTGGGCGTTTGCCTCGTGTGCTTGGGAGTAGCTTTGGTGTGGGCGGGATAACCCGGGATGCACGGCGCCTGGACCATCGTGCGTTGGCTTGTGCTGGCATTGGCGGTGGCGCCATTCGGTTTCTACCTGCTCTCGATCTGGAGCGCCGTGAGTTTTTTTCGCCGGCGCGAGCCCCCTGCCGATGATTCCTTCGCGCCGCCCATCAGCATCCTGAAGCCGTGCCGCGGGCTCGACCGCGAGATTTACGAGAACTTCGCGAGCTTCTGCCGGCAGGATCATCCCCAGTACGAAATCCTGTTCGCTGTAGCCGGCCGGCAGGATCCCGTCGTGCCGGTGATCGAGCGCGTGATGCGCGAATTTCCCTCCGTCCCGATCCGGCTGCTCGACAACATTCCCGCCGTGGGCGCGAACGGAAAAGTGAACAAACTCGTGCGCCTGGCTGCCGAAGCGCGCTACGACCTGCTGGTCATAAACGATAGCGACGTTCGGGTGTCCCCGGACTATTTGCGGCGTGTGGCTGCGTCTTTCCGCGATCCCCAGGTGGGAGCGGCTACGGCCATGTATCGCGCCGAGACCGAGGGCTCGCTGGGAGCCGACCTGGAGGCAGTAGGCATTTCGTCCGAATTCCAGGCCGGCGTGCTTTCCGCCTGGCGGCTCGAGGGAGTTAAGTTTGCGCTGGGCGCGACAATGGCCTGCACGCGGAAGGCGCTCGACGCCGTCGGCGGATTCGAGGCGCTGGCGGACTATCACTCGGATGATTACGAACTGGGCAGCCGCATCGCGGCGCGCGGATATCGCGTGGAGCTGCTGCGCGACCCTGTGATGCTCGTGCACGGCCGGCAGACCTTCGGCGAGTTTGCGGCACACCAGTTGCGTTGGGCGCTGACTACACGATTTGCGCGTCCCGGAGGACATTTCGGGCTGCTTCTGACCTTTGGGCTGCCGTGGTCGCTGGTCGCTGCGGCAATCGCGCCGGCGCCATGGATTGCAGCGGCGTACCTGGGCGCGTATTTGGTGCTGCGGATGGCCGCAGCGTGGACCGTCGGCGTGTGGGGTCTCGGCGATTCCTTGCTGCGGCGTCGTATGTGGCTGATTCCTCTGCGAGACGCCACGGGATTCGTCACCTGGGTGGCCAGCTACTTCTGGACGCGAATTGAGTGGCGGGGCAGCGCGTTCCACGTTGTGGACGGCAAGCTCGTACCGTTGGACGCACCCTCGGAAGCAGTGGGAACCGGGACGGCTGCGCGCGGTTGACGCAAGTCTCCTCTCCGCATAAAGTAGAATTATACGCCCCGAGTTGATCGGGGCGTTTTGTTCTGAGCTCCACCGGCTGGGAGGTCGTCCAATTGGCAGGACATCAGACTCTGGATCTGAGAATCATGGTTCGAGTCCATGCCTCCCAGCCAAACTTTTCCGATTGGTCGCATCTATCTGAGGGGACCGGCGCTCAAATTTGAGGGGCTAATCCTGGTATTTCTCACGGAGGCGAGGTGTCAGCCGAAGTATCAGTTGCACGCGCTCCACCTCCTCGAGCCAGTCGGCCAGCGTGGCTTCCAGCTCCTCCTTTTCGGGAGGGACGATTCCCGTCGGGCAGTGAGGCCCCAGTTTGCGGTGGGCCAGGGCGCGGTAACGGTGAATGGTGCGGTCACCGGCTGTAGCGCACCAATTATCGTCTTCCGACAGGAATAGAACCAACGGGACGCGGTTCCCGCCGTTGATGCGCAGCTCCGGGATTAACTCGCCGTCCCTGGGGCGCTCGACGAAGCGAAGATCGATTTTCCCGGGATTTGCCTCGGCAATGCGCTGAATCAGCGGGCATTGCTCGACGCAGTCGCCGCACCAGATTCCGCTGAAAATCAGAATCTTCATGCTGCGCACAAATCCGCCCACCAACTGTTTCTGGATGTCCGAAAGCCGCGCGGCCTCGTAAACCTGACTCCATCGGCGCTGCTGTTCTTCGGTGCCTGTGCGCAGATAGGCGTCGTAGGCGAGCCCTGAGGCAAACCGGCCGGTAACGTAGGAAGAGTCGATCATGGTTGGGATTCCTTCACTGAAACAAATTTGGATGTCGGCCGTCGCTTCCCGGTTACGCAAGTGACTCAGCGGGCCGGCGGCGGGCGCCGCGACCGGCCAGAAGGAATACAACGAGCGCTACGAGCGAGACCACGGGACCGAGGGTCCGATCCGGCGTGTGACCGAACCACACCCGCACTTCGCTGTGGCCGGCAGGAACGAGGATAACCATCTGGCCGGTATCGGGGTCCGTTGGAGGAACAAGCGATGCGCCATTTACCGTCGCGCGCCAGGCGCGGTAGTTCACCAGGTGCAATCGCAGGCGGGCCGGTTCTGCGCACTCGGCCGTAAATCGCTTCTCTTCGGAGTTCCAGAGGAGGACGGTAGTCTTCACGCCAGAGTCTTCGGATTCCTCGCCGGTCGCATCAATAGCCATGAGCCGGGGCGCGTCGGCATCGAGCGTGTCCGGATCCACTCCCACAGGTAGAAATTCATCTACAACGCCTGCGTAGCCCTGTTCCGAATGCGCCGCCTCGATCAAGTCGTGAATTTCGTCCGGGTCCCAGGGCACAAGAGAAAGAATCGTCCCTCCTGCGCCCAGCCATAAAACGGCGGCAAGTGCGGCCCAGAGGATTGGCCGCTTCGCCCAGCGGAGCGCGGCCACGATCGCGAGCGCCAGCGCGATATTCAAGATGTAGAGCGACCGCCAGGGAAATTCCGCCATCCAGATGCGTGGCAGGATTCGCCACAGAGGCTCGCTCCAGGGAAACAGCATTACGGCATAGAGCGCGGCCACCGCGCACAGCGCCGGCAGGCCGCGGCTCACCGGTTCCCCGGGCTGTCCCTCGGAACTGCGCAGCCGGCGCAGCGCAATGGGAAACGCAGCGCCGGCCAGTGCCATTTCGCCACAGGCCAGCGCCGAAACCAGCAAATTGAACGCTGTGTGGTCGGCGTCATCGCTGCGATGAAACAGAAAGTTGTTCCAGAGACTGAGCCCGCCGGCGAACGCGCCTTCGCTCTGAATCCAGCTCATCTCAAGAGCGATCGGGAGGATGTAGAACGCGGCGAGGCCGAGCCCCAGGGCCATTGCCAATCCACCGCGGACCAGCGGACCCGGCGAGCGTTCACGAATGGCCATCCACAGCAGAACGAATCCGAGCGCATAGCTGCCGAGAACTGCGGCAGGCACGTTCGAAAGCCAGAGGCAGGCGAATGCTGGCGCGAGCGCGAGCGCTGCTCGTCTGCCCTCGTGGCCGGGGCGTGCGGCACGTGTGGCGTATAGAAAAGCCACCAGGAAAAAGGACGAAGCCAGCAGTTCGGAATACGCGCAGCGATGCGAGTACACCAGAATCAGATAGGGATTCGTGGCGTAGACCGCAGCGGCCCACAGTGCGGCCCGCTGCGAATACCACTCGCGCGCCAGGCGATAGGCGCCCAATGCGTTCACCGCGACGCAGATCCAGGTATATGCGCCCTGGAGCATCGCTCCGGGCAGCACCAGCGCCAGAAGTCCGCCCAGCAACCAGGAAAACGGCGGATAAATAATGAACCGCGGATCGCCGTAGCCGTAATGGCCCCCGCTCGACCAATGCGGGTACGCAACGCCTTCGTGCCAATGGCGGGCCACGTCGATCCAATTGGGAAGGTGGAATTCGACATCGTGGCCCGAGACGTTTCCAAGGAAAACAATCGGAAGGATGGCAAGCGTGGCCAGCCCCGCGGCCAGCAGCAGGGCTGCGCGCCACTCGCGGGCGCTGGGCGCCGGAGAGACGGGATCGGCAGGGGATTCCATGACAACTCCGGGTGAAGGATAACCAAACCTTGGATTGGGGGCGAGTTTTTGTAACCTTCGCCGCTTCCACCGCCCGCGTATACAGGTTGGAGCGCAATCTCGCACGGCTCATTGACAATGGTGCCGCGCAGCCTGAGGATTGCCGGGAAGGGGCCGCACACTCCACTCGCCATGCGTCGAATCGTCGTTGTCGTCAGCCTGCTGCTGGCCGGGACACTCCTCTCGGCAATCGAGCCCGAGCGCGCGCCTGATCTGCAAGCAGCGCCCCCAGTGCGCACGACACTGGTGGCTGTGGGCGACATTCTGCTCGGCCGTTCGCTGGGCACGATGATGGAGCAAACAAAGGACTATTCCTTAGCGTTCCGAAAGATCGAGCCAGAACTCCAGCGGGCGGACATCGCCTTCGCCAACTTGGAGGGCCCATTCTGCGGAGAGCCTCCCTACTACGGCGAGGGCATGGTATTCCGCGTACGGCCTGCCGCGATTGCCGGACTGGTGCATGCCAGCATCGCTGTTCTCTCCGTGGCCAACAATCACTTTGCAAACGGCGGGGACGCGTGCATGAGCTTTAGCCTGGATCTGGCCCACCGGGCGGGGATTGCCACCGCGGGCGCAGGGGAAACCTATGATGAGGCGCACCATCCGGCCATCCTGGTGCGCCACGGCGTGCGTTTTGCCTTCCTCGGCTACACCTATGCCGAGCGCAACGATACCCCGGATGCCACACACGCCGTGATCGCGGGCCGCAATCCCGAGCGTGTGCGGGAGGATGTGGCCACGGCGCTGCGCTCGGCGGACGCCGTAATCGTGTCTCTTCACGATGGCACCGAATACACCGCGCGCGTGGCGCCGGAAACGGAACAGTTTTGCCACGCGGCGATTGACGCGGGCGCGGCCCTCGTGCTCGGACATCATCCCCACGTTCCACAGCGCATCGAGCACTATCACGACGGTTGGATTTTCTACTCGCTGGGAAACTTCGTCTTCCAGCAGTACACGCCGCCCGAAGTGCAGACGGCGCTCATGGCGCGCATTACGTTTGCAGGCGCCCGCGTTGACCGCGTCGAGGCGACACCGCTGGTTATCGATTGGCACTCAACCCCGCGGCTGGCAACGCGCGAGGAGGGAGCACCCATCTTGCGGCGCATCGGACTCACCGAGCCGCTGCTCTGGCCGCCGGCGGAGGTGTTCCGGGCAGACGCTTGGGTGGGACAGAATGCCGGCGCGCCCCAGACCGCGCGGACCTTCAGCGCTTCGCCTCAAACAGCTCAATAAGCACTTTCCCGCCTCCCGGTTTATCCATAAGAAAGAAGTTCACACGCGTTCCGTTTGCGCCTTCCCAGGTTTCGGGATACATCGGCGCGAGGCCAAAGCGCTCGGTGAGGATCTTCAGGGCTGCTTCGATGTTGCTCACCGGCAATTCCACCTGCTGAATACCAGGGCCGAAGCGGTCGAGAAATTTTTGGATGGGGCCCTCGCTGTCCACGGGCGTTAGGACGTCCATTAGAGGGCCGCGGTCGTGAATCTCAAATTCCGCGGTGCTTTGTTCTGCCGGAACGTTCGCGAGGGCAGGCATATCCATCTCCTGGCGGATGCGCGCGAACAGGTCCGGCGGAACGGCAATGCCGACGACGGGTTCTCCCGTGATGAGCACGGCAAACTCTGGATCTTTCCGCCAGGCCGCAAAGATTTCTTCGACAAGCGCGCAGCCCGCGCGATGGAGCTGCCATCGCGCCGCCAGCCGCCGTCCAGGGTCGGGCACGGCGAGCCCTTCCACTAGCGCGCGCACGTCCGTCATAGCGCAACTCCGCTGCTATCCATGAGGAGCGGGCCGGACGAGAAAGGAAGGAGTTTTATCGCCGCCCCTCAACTCCCCCTCCGATCAGGGTTTTTTCTCGGCGTTGAGGTTGGTCAGTTCGACGCGGGTCATCGAGCCCGCGCGCACTTCGACGCCCACGTCCCAGCGAAGGTGCAGCTCGCCGCCTAGCGCTTCACCATCCAATGTGGAAAGCCAGTAGGCGCCCGGAGTGGCTTCAAACGCCCCCCGGCCGTCGAGATCCGTGTCCGTCTTCGCGGATAGGTACTGCTCCTGCACCATCTCCAGCGCGCGGGCGTGCGCTCGCTCCCGCCAGTGCGCTCCTTCCGTCGCCCACGCGGTTGTGGGGTCGAGCTGCCCCAGCATGGTGTCCATCATGTCTTTCGAATCCGGATGCAGCGCCAGGTACTTGCGCAACTGTATTTCATACGCTTTGCGGTTGGCTTCGTACTTCTGCGGATTCAGTGTGCGGTCTTCCGCGTTGTATTTGGGCGCGGGGAATCCCTGGTTGAGGGCGGTCATATTGCTGTTCACGTAGGAATCCAGAAATTCGGGGATGGTGAACAGGTCATCGGCGCTCACGCGGTTGTGGAAGTCGCCTCCGGTGATCGTGACGCTGCGGTTCTTCTTCATCCAGGCCTTCAGTTGCGGCGTGAATTTCAGCCCGTCAATGAAGGCATCCAGATCGGGCTTCGGGGTTTTCTCTTCGGCTTCGCGCTGGA
Organism: Candidatus Acidiferrales bacterium; assembly: GCA_035624135.1. Lineage (GTDB taxonomy): Bacteria > Acidobacteriota > Terriglobia > Acidiferrales > UBA7541 > JOPF136. The sequence goes on from DASPSB010000249.1 coordinate 7,070, forward strand.
CGTCGCGGTAACTTTTGCTGAGCAGGAAGATGGTGAGCCCGCGCGCCGGCTCGGACCGTCCGGAAGCCGGCGTCACCCGGACCACAAACTCGAGCCGGCCGCGCTCGGCGCTGTCCTGTGGGAATGCGCCGGCAGCCGCTAAACACGACGCGATCAGAACGGCCGAGGTGCGCCCTGCGATTCTTCCCATCGCAACGCATCCTAGCAGAGAATTCCCCGATGCGAAGACAAAATCGGAACGAGGGTGCGGAGCAGCGGGCGCTTAATACAAGTGGAAATTAATTTCTACCGAGACATCCACAGTCACAGGTTTGCCGCCAGGTCCGATCACGGGCTTGAACCGCCACTGGCGCACGGCTTGCAGAGCCTTTTCGTCCAGGCCCATCCCCATTCCCTTCACTACGCGACAATCGGTCACGCGGCCGTCCGGAAGGATCGTGATTTCGACGAGCACTGTGCCCTGATAGCGGGCCTTGCGGGCTTCCTCAGAATAATCCGCCCTGGGGCAATAGATACACACGGGTTCGCCGATGCCATCGCGGCCCACATGGTAGTGGCCGCCTCCGATTCCGCCGCCTTCACCCGGTCCCACACCGCCGCCTGAGCCGCTGCCGACTCCGCCGCCATTGCCTGTCCCGATTCCGCCTCCGAAACCCGGGCCGTTGGAATTCGTCACCATCGCCGCCAGCGGGTCACCCATGTTCGGGAGATTGGGCTGCGGCACTCGAATTTCGGGCGGCACCACCACGGTCGGCTCGACCGGCAGCTTCGGATTCGGGTTCTGAATCACCACGGTCGGCGGCGCCAGTTGCGTCAGCGCCAATTTCGGCAGCTTGCCTTTGCTGGCGGGAACGGGATTCCTATCGCCTCCGCCTCCGCCTCCGCCCACTCGATCGTTTCCTCTCGGCAGCTTCATTACGTAGTCGGAGAGGTTGTTCATGTCCACGGAAATCATTTCAGGCGTTTTTGCCTGCGTCGTGGGCATGGCCACGTCCCACACCAGCGGGACCCCGAGCAGCACCACGACCAGCCCGTGAACCAGCACGGAGAGCCACTGCGCACGCGATACGTTTTCATCCTTCGACCAGATTTCCTTCGGTGGAGGGGCCGGCGCGCTCGTGATCTTCAACGGCGGCAGCTTCGGCGGCGAAATGAAATCGTGCAGGTTGCGCGCAAACAGTTTCCAGCCCGATTCCCGCCGGACCAGCAACGGGGAGGAGTCAGCGCCGCGGACCGAAGGGGGTTCTGCCTTCAGCGCGGCCTTCAGGTTATCGAAGAAATTTTCTCGCGAGGCATCCGGCGTGAACGGCAGCCGGCCCCGGCCGGAAGGCAGCCGCACCGGCCGCTCCGTCAGGTATTCCACCAGGCGGGAATAAAAGGAACCGCCCCAGCGCTCCTCACTGGAAAGCAGTTTCGGTGCTCGCTCAGCCGGCTTCCCGTCCGCATCTGGCTCTCGCCGCGGTCGTGCCTCCGAAAGGTTCAGAGAATTGGGCATTGCCTTTACCGCGTGTGCCACGCCCAGTTTACGGGTGCGCGCCGCTCTTGCAATAGGTCGGCCGTACCGAGGTCACCTGGGCGCAGAAATTACTCCGGGTCCGTTCTATAGTTTAGATTCGACCAAACTGAAAAGGATGTCCGGCCTCTCTGGGCTGACACCTGCCGCAAACCATTGTAACATACCGTGTTTCAGCATCAGTTTGCGTTTCGCGCCGTGCACCCGGCTCCGCAGACTGTCCTGCTGGGACTGGCCCGATGCCCCAAACCCTCAAGCTCAAAGACACTCTCAATCTGCCGCGCACGGATTTCCCGATGAAGGCCAATCTGCCGCAGTCCGAGCCGCGGCAATTGGCCGAATGGGAGTCCCAGCGCACCTACGAGAAGGTCCTAGAAGCCCATTCCGGCGCTCCCCTATACGTCTTTCACGACGGCCCGCCCTATCCCACCGGCCACATCCACCTCGGCACCGCGCTCAACAAGATCCTCAAAGACATGGTGGTGCGCTCGAAGTCCCTGGCGGGCTTCCGCGCTGCCTTCATTCCCGGTTGGGATTGCCACGGTCTGCCCATCGAGACGCAGGTGGAAAAAGAAATGGGCGGGCGCGGCTCGGCCGACCCCGTGGCGTTCCGCCGGAAATGCCGCGCCTACGCCACCAAGTACGTGGATGCCCACCGCCAGCAATTCAAACGGCTCGGCATCTTCGCCCGCTGGGACCATCCCTACCTCACCATGGATCCCCATTACGAGGCCGTGATCGCCGACGCGTTTTTGACTGTGCTGGAGCGCGGCTACGTGTATCGCGGGCGCAAGCCAGTGTATTGGTGCATCTACGACCAAACCGCGCTCGCCGAAGCCGAGGTCGAGTACGAGGACCACACCAGCCCGTCCATCTGGGTCAAATTCCAGGCGGCCGCCGGCGGAGCCGCGTTCGGTCTGCCTGGCGCTGATGTGGCCGCCGTCATCTGGACCACCACTCCCTGGACGCTCCCACACAACCGCGCGCTCGCCTTCCATCCCGATTTCGAATATGCCGTTTACGAGACCTCGGCGGGACCGCTTCTGATAGCTGCGGAAATGGCGGAGAAGGTCGCCGCGGGCACGGGAATCCGAATCGGCGCGCCGCGCGGCCGCTGGAAAGGACGTCAACTCGAGGGACTCCGGTTTCGGCATCCCTTCCTGAGCTTCGAGGTCCCCGCCGTACTCGGCGACTACGTCACCACCGAGCAGGGTAGTGGCATCGTCCACACCGCTCCCGGCCACGGTGCCGAGGATTTCCTCACCGGGCAGAAGTATGGATTGGAGACCTTTGCTCCGCTCAATGACGAGGGCCGCTACACCGACGGTCTGCCAGAATACAAAGGCAAAACGGTGTTCGAGGCCAATCCGGTTATCATAGCCTTGCTGCGCTCTCACGGCGCACTCCTCGGCGAAGCCCAATTGACACACAGCTATCCGCACTGTTGGCGGTGCCACCGCCCGGTGATCTATCGAGCCACGGAACAGTGGTTCATCGGCATCGAAAAGAACGACCTTCGCCGCCGCACACTGGAGGCCATCCGGGGTGTGAAGTGGATGCCCGCTTGGGGCGAAGAGCGCATGAGCGGCATGATCACTGGGCGGCCCGACTGGTGCATCTCGCGACAGCGCTATTGGGGAGTGCCGATCGTCGTCTTCTATTGCGATGCCTGCGGCGAACGGCTCGAGGACGTTTCCAAATTGCGCCATGCCATTCTGTTTTTCGAAAAAGAGGGCGCCGACGCCTGGTATGCTCACTCGCCGGAAGAATTGCTGCCTCCCGGCACAAAGTGCCGCTGTGGTGCCGCCAACTGGCGGCGAGAGACCGACATTCTCGATGTTTGGTTCGATTCCGGCTCCAGTCACCTGGCCGTGCTCACCGGAGGCGACGAGCGCTGGCCCGCCGACATGTATCTGGAAGGCCCGGACCAGTATCGCGGCTGGCTCCACAGTTCGCTCCTGCTGGGCATGGCCGTGAGCGACGGCGCGCCCTACCGTGAGGTGCTCACGCACGCCTGGACTCTCGATGAGCATGGACGTCCCATGTCGAAATCCCTCGGCAATGTGGTGCTCCCCAGCGAAATCTGCGAAAAGTACGGCGCCGATCTGCTGCGGCTGTGGGTTGCCTCGCAGGACTACACGGCGGATGTGCGCATGTCCGAGCGCGTGATGACCCAGCTTTCCGACGCCTATCGCAAGATTCGCAATACCTTCCGGTTCGCCCTCGGTAATCTCTCGGGCTATGAGCCCGCTCGCGACGCCATCGCCCCCGCCGATATGCTGGAGATGGACCGCTGGATGCTCGAGCGCACTGCGGACCTGGCCGCAAAGTGCGCGCGCTGGTACGAA
>DASPSB010000252.1:0-4933 GCA_035624135.1 Candidatus Acidiferrales bacterium
CGTCACCTCAACTGGGGCACGCCATGGCGTGCCCCTACGAACCGGTCCAGGCCGCCTTCAGCTTTTGCCGCCAGCCGGCCTGCTGCTTCGCCGTGCCCGCCTGCGAACGATGACCGTAGAGCGCGAGGCCTGCGGCCACGGTGAACTCGGGATGCGCAAACTCTTCCGGGATCCGGGCCAGCCCGGCGGGCCGGCCAACCCGCACAGCCACGCCGAACAGCCTCTCGACAAGCTCTGTCAGGCCACGCAGGCGCGCGCCTCCGCCGGTCAGGACGAGGCCCGCTCCCAGCCGCGTATCGAGTCCGCCGTGCTTGAGCTCGGAATGAACCAGCTCGAGCAATTCCGTGGCCCGCGGCTCGACGATTTCCATGAGCATTCGCGAGAAGATGGTGCGCGGCGGCCTGCCCCCCACGCTGGAAATCTCGATGGGAGAATCACCGCGCAGCAGCGAGCGGAAGGCGCAGGCGTGCTCGCGCTTGAGCGCCTCCGCTTCGGGCACGGGCGTGCGCAGGCCAACGGCAAGATCGTTGGTGAAATGGTCTCCGCCCACCGGCACGGCCGCAGTGAGCCGGACCACGCCATCGGTAATGACGATCATTTCGGAGGTGGCCGCGCCGATATCGAGCAGGCAGCAGCCCTGTTCGCGTTCTTCGGCCGTGAGGCAGGCCTCCGCGGCGGCGAACGGCTCGAGCACGGTGCCGGAAACCTTGATGCCCGCCAGGTTAAGCGCGCTCACCAGATTCTGCTCGGCGGTGGCGGAAGCGGTGACAATGTGCACGTTGGCTTCGAGCTTCTGACCCAGCAGGCCCACCGGCTGGCGGATGTTGTCCTGCCCATCGAGGAAAAATTCCTGCGGAAAAACGTGGAGCACGACGCGGTCTTCCGGCAGAGTGACGCCGCGGGCGCTTTCGATGGCGCGCTGCATGTCGTCTTTCTGGACGTCGCGCGGACGCTGGCCGAGGGTGATGCCGCCGCGGCTATTGACGCCGCGGATGTGCGCTCCGGCCACGCCGACAAGGGCGGATTCCACGGCAACGCCGGCAATGTCTTCCGCCTGTTCGAGGGCGCGTTCGACGGCGACCTTGGCGGCTTCCAGATTGACGATCAATCCTTTGCGCAAGCCTTTGGAATCGGCCACGCCCACGCCCAGGCACTCGAGCACGGGCTGGCCCGCATCGATGGCCAGCGATTTGCCAGCAGCGCGTTCGTCGGGCAGGCGCGTGCCGGCGATGAGGACACACACCTTGGTGCTGCCGATGTCCACGCCGACGACAATGTTCGACTTCTTGGCCAAAACGCTCTCCAAACAGAACCAGGATGCCGGCCTGAAGGCCGGCGCTACGTCAACCCAGACCCACGGTCACAGAAGCGGTGACCGTGGCTACCGCTCCGACGAAACCTCGGTGACCTGCAACGAGCGATCACGCCGCCTGAAATGGGGCACGACGGTGTCGTGCCCCTACCGTTCATGGTTCACGACCACCTGCTTTTTGAAACGCAGGTCAATCGAACTGATGCGTCCTGCGGCGGCCCACTGCGCGTAATTGTCGAGCACGGTCCTGAATCGCAGGCCAAAGTCGCTGGAACCAAAATGCACGAGCACGGCCTGAGCGCTCCCCGGCGACGGGCTGGGATCTTCGCCCGGCGGCACCATCATGGCCTGCAAGTCGTCGGGGGAGGACAGGTCCACTTCGCTCAGCATTTCGCCCGCGCCGCCGCGGACCATTTCAATTTCGCGCTCGAATTGCTGGAACAAGCGCATGCGCGCGGCGCGCTCGGCTTGCGGCACGGGGTCGCCGATGCCGCTGACAACCGGCAGGTGGAAGTCGCCCTGCAACGGCCGGTCGAGGATCGCCCCCTGCGCGTCAATCAATGCCAGTTCGCTTCCGGCGCGCAGGAAGGCGACGGGCGTACGCTCCGTAATCTCCACGCGGATGCTGGCGGGGAGAATGCGCTCGACGCGGGCCGAAGCAACCCAGGAGATAGCTTCGATGTGCGCGCGGCGCTCTTCGAGCGGGATGCGCAGCAGGCTGCGGTTGCGGTCGGGAGCGAACAGCGCGACCACACTGTCGCGCGAAACGTACTGATTTCCGGTGACTTCGATCTGCGAGGGCTCGGTGAGCCGCAGCGTGGGCGAGTAGAGAAGGAAGCGCCCTGCCGTGACCGCCACGGCAAGCGCGCCGCCAGCCAGGACGGCGAGCCGCAGCCAGGGAAGCACGTCCTCGCGAAGGCGGCGCAGCAGGCTCTTCTTGCGCACCTCGACGGGCTTCTGCCGGCGAAGGAAGCGCGGCTCGTCGTCCGCCAAGACCTCGGGCGGAAAGCCTTCTCCCTCGACTTTCTTCACGCGTTCCAGACGATGACCTCCTCTTCCAGCTCGCAGCCGTGCGCGGCACGGACGCGCGCGCGCACCTCGCTGATGAGTCCGAGCATGTCCGCGCACGAGGCGCGGCCCGCGTTGACGAAAAAATTGGCGTGGCGGTCGCTGACCATGGCGTCGCCCACGCGAAACCGTTTCAGTCCCAGCCCGTCGATCATCCGTCCCGCCGAGCCACCGGGCGGATTCTTGAAAATGCAGCCGGCGCTCTTCTGGTTGAGGGGCTGGCTGGCGCGGCGCTTCTCATTGCAGATGCGGATGCCGGCGAGAATTTCCTCGTAGGGCCTGGAAGGCAGCTCGAGGCGCGCGCTGAGCATGAAGTCGCCGGGCGCGAAGGAAGTGTGCCGGTACTCGAAGGAGATGGCCGAGCCGCGCACCGTCTCGTTTTCGCCGGTCGAGGAGCGAAAGACGTCCACTTCGCGCACGAAGCGTCCGATTTCGGTTCCGTAGGCGCCCGCATTCATGCGCAGGGCGCCGCCCATGCTGCCGGGCACGCCGATCAAACCCTCCATGCCGCCGAGATTCTGGCGCGCGCACGTGGTCACGGTGCGACCGAGATCGGCGGCCGCATCCACCCACACGGAATTGCCCTCGATGACCACATCCGGATGCGGCCCGATGAGCTGCAACACAACCCACGGCAGCTCGCCATCGGCGATGAGCACATTTGTCCCGCCGCCGAGAAAGCGGTGCTCGATGCCTTCCTCGCGCAGCAGGCGGATGAGCGCGGGCAGGTGCTCGTGACGCCGGAGGCGCAGCAGGTCGGTGGTCCCGCCGATGCCGAGCGAGGTGAGCTCGGCGAGCGACGCGCCGTGACGGTGCTCGACGGCCAATTCGCCGAGCGCGGCGAGCATGCGCGGCGACTCAATGCGCATGGGTCACCGCCGATTTTCCGCCGGCGAGCCGGGCCGCCAATTCATCGGCCGCGCGTCCCACGCTGCCCGCGCCGATGGTCAGAATGGCGTCGCCGGCTTTCGCCTCGCGAACCAATTCGTCGAGGGCTTCCATCATCGAGGCGCGGAAGCGCACGCTGCGATGTCCCGCGGCGGAGACGGCGGCGCTCAGCGCTTCGCCCGTGATGCCTTCGATGGGCGGCTCGCTGGCGGGATAAATGTCGGTGAGCACGAGCACATCGGCCTGATTGAAGGCGCGGCAGAATTCGTCCCACAGGTGCTGCGTGCGCGTGTAGCGGTGCGGCTGGAAGAGCACGAGCAGGCGGCCGTAATTGCAGCCGCGCGCGGCGTCGAGGGTGGCGCGGATTTCCGCGGGGTGATGGCCGTAGTCGTCGATCAGCGAAACGCCGTTGAACACGCCCTTCACTTCAAACCGCCGGCCGACGCCCTGGAATTTCTCGAGGCCGTCGCGAATCAGCTCGGCGGGAACGTTCAGGTAGAGCCCAACGGCGGACGCGGCGGCCGCGTTGCGGACGTTGTGAATCCCCGGAGGCGCGTTGAGATGGAACATGCCGAGGTCTTCGCCCTTGTAGCGCAGGCGGAAATCGCTCTGCGGGCCGCGCAGCGCCACTTCGCTGATTTGCAGATCCGCCTGATTGGTGGTGCCGTAGGTGATCACCGGGCGGCGCACGCCGGGAAGGATGGCCTGCACGTTCGGCTCGTCCAGACAGAGGATGGCGGCACCGTAAAACGGGACGCGGTTGACGAATTGCAGGAAGGCGTTCTGAATGTCTTCGAGCGAGGCGTACTGGTCGAGATGCTCGCGGTCGATGGTGGTGACGACGGCAACGACGGGAGCGAGGAGCAGGAACGTTCGGTCGCTCTCGTCCGCTTCGACCACCATGTATTCGCCATTGCCCAGGCGGGCGGTGGCGCCCACGGCGTTGACGCGCCCGCCAACTACAAAGGTGGGGTCCAGGCCCGCCGCGCCGAGGATGGAAGCGGTCATAGAAGTGGTGGTGGTTTTCCCGTGGGCCCCGGCGACGGCAATGCCCTTCTTCAGCCGCATCAATTCCGCCAGCATTTCGGCGCGCGGAATCACGGGAATTTTGCGGCGCAGGGCCTCGCGCACCTCCGGATTCTCCGGGCGCACGGCGGAAGATATCACCAGCACGTGGGCCGAGCCGACGTTGGAAGCGCTATGCCCGTAATGAACCGTGGCGCCGAGCCGCTCCAGACGCCGGGTAATGGGGGTGGCTTTCAAATCCGAGCCGGAAACGGAGTAGCCCAGAGTCAGCAGCACCTCGGCGATGCCGCTCATGCCGATGCCGCCGATGCCCACGAAATGGATGCGCTGAAAATTGTGGAACGAAACCATCATGGCCGCGCCACCTCTTCAATCATGTTCACGATGTCCGCGGCGGCCCTCGGCCGGGCGAGCGAACGCGCGCGGACTTCCATCGCCATCATTCGCCCGGGCTGGTCGAGGAGCGAGGTGATTTCTGCAACTAACCGCTGTGGGCTAAGCTGGGGTTCCGGGATGACGCGCGCGGCGCCCGCGGATTCGAGGGCCTGCGCGTTGCGCAACTGATGGCTATCGGTAGCGGCGCCGAAGGGGATGAAGATGGCGGCGCGTCCCGCGGCAGCGACTTCCGCCGCCGTGATC
>DASPSB010000271.1:0-10398 GCA_035624135.1 Candidatus Acidiferrales bacterium
CCATCAGTTGGTCGCAGGTGAAACAGAAGCTGGAATCTGCGGCGGCGAATCAACCCAAATCGTCGGCAGTTAGTGCCTCGTCTTCGTAGGGGCACGGCATGCCGTGCCCCTACAACCGATTCATCCCGCGTTTCCATGCCCGTTTGATTTACACAGGAGGGACCAATGCCCGAATTCGGAGGACGACATTACATGAATCCCGCGTATGGGCGCGCCCTGGCGCTGCCGCCCGCAGATGAAGAGGATCACGCGCAGGAGGCCGCCCGCAACGGCCATCTGAAACGCGTGGACATCCACATTCAGAAGGAAGGCGGATTTTCCGTCCACGCGCATTATCAGCACCCGCGCGCCGGCCATCATTCGGTGGAATCCAGGCACGCGAGCGCGGCGGATGCGGCGGAAGAAGCCCAGCGGCATCTGCGCGGGCACGAACTGAAACACGCGACGGGCGGGCGCAGCTCCGCAGCGTGTTCGGACGATTCCGCGGACTAGCAGCTTAGATCTTGCATGGTAGGGGCACGATATATCGTGCCCCTACAGAGGAACCGCGTTATTTCGACTTTTAGGCGGTAATCGTGCCAAAACCAGCCGCAAATTCCGAGGCGCCGTCGGGCCACAGCGCTACGTCTATGCATCGCTACGGCCCGAACAACCAGACGCTGCCCGACAATCTGCAGATCGCGCTCAAAGGGCTGGTGGACGAGCTGGCTCGCGAAAACATCTACGCGCGGCGGCAGGAAATCCGCAAAGTGCGCCAGGCGCGCCTGTTCTGGAAAGGGAAGCAATACATCTGGTGGAGCGAACGCGACCAGGCTTTCCACGCGCCGTTCGACACGTCGTGGACGCAGTCGTCCGAACCGGGCGACGACATGCCGCGGTATCAGTACGTGACAAACATCTATCAGCCGTTCGGGCTGTCGCTGATGGCCGCGCTTTCGCAAACGGTTCCGCAGACGCGCCTGTTCCCGGAATCGCCGACCGACGAACGCGACATCACCACAGCGCGCGCCGGGACGAAGGTGATCGAATACATCGAGCGGGCAAACGACGCGCGAAGCCTGCTCCAGGACACCGCGTTTTATCTGTATACCGACGGAAAAGTGGGCGGATACGTCCGCTACGTGGTGGATGGGCAGCGGTTCGGGCATTCGATCCAGGATGTATTCGAGCCGGCAGACGTGGTGGTTTCGCCCGGGCACGCCGTGTGTCCCGACTGCGCGTGGGAGGGCGTTCCGCCGGATCCGTTTGCGCCGCCACCGCCGTCGGAGCCGGTGGAGGAATCGGAGGCAACGCCGCAACCGAGCGACGCGGCAGCAGCCGATCCGGACGAGCACAGGCTAAAAGCCTGTGCCCCTTGTCCGCAATGCGGGGCCGCGCTCGCACCGGAAGACGTCACTCCCGCGGAAACGGTTCGAGTGCCGCGCCTGGCGGGTGTGGAACGCGTGCCCAACGGCCAGGAAGTGATTTCGATTGTGGGCGCGCTGGAGCTGAAGACGCCGCTGTGGGCGCGCGAACAATTCGAGTTTCCCTACCTGATCTGGGGGATCGAAGCGCACATCTCGAAATTGAAGGCGGCCTACCCGCACGTGGCCGAACGAATCGTGGCTGGCGGCTTGGGCGGCGATCAGGAATACGAACGCATCGCGCGGCTGACCGTGGCGCAGGGCTCGACGATGATCGAGCAAACCGGCGACGTGCTGGCCAACCTGGTGACGTTCCAGCGCGCCTGGCTGCGGCCGTGGGCGTTCTACGCCATCGACGATGTGGAGACCCGGCAGCAGCTACTGGCGCTCTTTCCGGACGGCTGCTACGTCGCGTTTGCCGGCGAGACCTATTGCGAGAGCCGCAACGAAAATATGGATGAGCACTGGCGGGTGCTCCACGCCATGCCCGGCGACGGCCAGGACCGGCCGGCGCTCGGCGAATCGCTGATTTCGGTACAGGAGCGGCTGAACGATCTGGCGAACATCGCCATCGAGACGTACGAGTACGGCATTCCCTCCACGTTTGTGGACGCGGAGATCATCGACCTGGAAGCGCTCGAGGAGCAGACCAACGCGCCGGGGGCGATTTATCCGGTACATCCGCGGCCGGGACAGCCCGTGGGCGCGGGATTTTTCGCCACGCCGCAGGCCATGCTTTCGCCGGACCTGATGCGGCACATGGCCGACCTGTTCGGGCCCATCGCGCAATTCCTGACCGGAGCGTTTCCCGCGCTGTTCGGCGGCGAAATGGAGAATCAGAAAACCGCCACGGGCTATGCGATGGCGCGCGACCAGGCCATGGGCCGGCTCGGCCTGCCCTGGGGACGCATTCGCCGGTTCTATTCCGACCTGATGCTGCTGGCGCTCGAGTGTTTCCGCTGCAACCGCGTCGAGGATTTGCAATTGCCGGTGGTCAGCTCGTCGGGCGACTGGTCCGCGGAGACGGTTCATTTGGCGGATCTAGCCGGGCGCGTGCGGGTGTATCCCGAAGCGGACGAAAATTTCCCGGTTTCCTGGACGCAGCAGCGGCAGTCGCTCTTCCAGCTCATGGGATTGCTGGGCAACGACCCGACATTCAAACAGGCCATGTCGGACCCCGAAAACATGGCGGTGCTCAAACGGCTTGCGGGGCTGGACGATCTCGCGCTCCCCGGCGACGAGTCGCGCGTGAAGCAATTCCGCGAAATCGAACGGCTGCTCGCGGAGCCGCCGCAGATTTTCACGGATTCGCTCACCGGCGCGCTGCGCATCGAGCCTTCGATCCGCCCGGACGTGTTTGCCGACGATCACGCCGCGGAGCTGGCCACGTGCCGGCGCTGGATGTCGGGCGACGACGGCCAGCGCGCGAAGCAGTTGAACCCGCAGGGGTTCGCCAACGTGCGCGCGCACGCCATGGCGCATTACCGCGCGCTCGCGGCACAGTCCGCGGGCGCTTCGCCGCTGCCTCCGCAAATCCCGATCGTGTCGCCGGGAGCGGGGAGCACTGCGCCTGCGGCCCCGGCCGCTTCGCCCGCCGAAGCACCGTCGCCGGCGGATGCGTTCCAGCAGTAGCAAAGAGTTGGGCCTGCCGCGGGAGGGGCGGAGGGAGCGAGGGTTAGGTAGTCGCTAGCAGCGGCGGGCCCAAAAACCGGCCGAGCAGAAACGACCTTGCTTGCAGGGGCACGACATGTCGTGCCCCTACCGCCCAGATCCAGAGTCTCGTCGAGGGCTTTATCGACATGGCTACGCAAACCGTTACCGTTTCTCGCGCTCCGGCAAATGGCGCGTCGCGAACTACAGGAACGCCTGCTGCGCCCGATTATTCGCTGACGGATCTCGATTTGCTCGAGGCGCCGGAGGCCCCAGCGGAAGAACCGCATCGCGACGGGAGCACAGCAGAGAAGGGAAGTGCGGAACATCCGAACGAGCCGCCAGTGGAAAACGCGGATGCGACCGGATCGGCCGCTGACGACCAAGAGGCACACGGGCTGAAAGCCCGTGCCACTTCCGAATTCGAGCGCGCTTTCGAGCTGCCCGGTATTGGCCCGAAGCTGCGCGAAATCTGCGAACGCGACGGGGAATACCGCGAGGTGTTTCCGACCGTCGCCGATGCGCGCGCGGTGCGCGAGATTTTCCCGACGCCCGACGCGGCACGCGCCGCCGCGACGGCGCAGGCCGCTCTCGCCCAGCTCGATCGCCTGGTAGAATCGCGCGACCCGCGTGCCCACACCGAATTGCTCGCCGGCCTCCAGCGCAATGCGCCGCAGGCGTTCCGTGAACTGGCATTCACGTTCGCCGAGCGGCTGGCCGCGCTCGATCCGGAAGCTCATCGGCAGGTGTCCGCGGCGATGGCGGCGCAGGCGCTGGCCGGTCAACGCTGGCCGGAGAATGTGGCGCTGCTATCGCGCGCCGTGGAGCAGCAGGACTGGCCGGCGGTGAAATTCCTGGCCGCGACGCTTTCGTCGAACCTCGCGCAGTGGCAGCGGCCAACGGCAGACGCAGCGGCCCGGGTCGTAGGGGCACGACATGTCATGCCCCTACAGGCACCCGTCGCGTCGCAGACGAGCCCGGCGTTTCGGGAAGTTGCACCGGCCGGCGCGACGTACACGGCGGCGGGTCAGTTTCTCGAGACGGTGAACACGGGCGTGGAGCAGGCCGTACAGACCTCCGTCGCGGCCAAAGTGGCCGAACTGCTGCCGGACGCGCCCGAGGGCGCACGGCAAAAAATCGCCGGAGAAATCTTCCGCGAGCTGGACCAGACGCTGCGGCAGGACCCGGAGCTGCTCGGCCAGGTTCGCGAATCGATTCACAACGCGCTTCGCGCGCTTCCCGGCGCCTCGAACGCGCCGCACCGGGACGCGCTGGCCCGGCTGATCACGGGCCGCGCACGCGCCGCGCTGCCTGCGGTCGCCAAACGCGTGGTCGGCGACTGGACGGAAACGGTGCTGCGTTCGAGCCGCGAGCGGCGTTCGCGCCAGTCGGAATCGGCGAGCCGCGTGGAAGTGGGCCGCGGCGGGGCGCCCAATCCGGTGCCGCTCAAACCCCGCGGCGTGGATTACGCGCGAATGACCGACGAGGAAATTCTGAACATGGAGTAATGCCGCAGCAGTCCCCTCGCGCCGTCCGCGAAGAGGACAGGCTGATAGCCTGTCCCATTGGCGCCGGCGCTACCAAAAATTCACGGAGGAAACAGGAATGCCATCACTTGCCAACGCGCAGAGCGTTGCTCTGCAACTCGAGAAAGTCCGTCCCAAGGTGCCCGTGCTGTTTGAGCGCGACGACATTCTGCTCACGCTCATCCAGAAACGCGGCGACGTCGAAAAAGTGTCCAGCCGCAACATGCGTGTGCCACTGCAAATCCGCCCGGGGGGCAAAGCGTCGCAGCACACCATGGACGGGGACGATCTGGGCCTGGGCAGCGGGTCCACCTACGACGTGGCCACGCTCACGCCCGTGTTCCAGACCTTCGCCGTGCAAATCAACAAGCTGGTGGAGTACGCGACCACCGGCAACGAACGCGCCGTGGAAAACGCCACGAAGCGCGAAGTGGCCAGCGGCATGAAGCAGTTCCGCTGGTTCCTGGACACGCTGCTCCAGACCAACGGCAACGGCGTGATCGGCAGCGTGGGCAGTTTCTCCGGCACCACGTGGAACCTCGCCGTTCCTCCGGGCGCGCAGCTCTTCTATTACAACCAGGACGTGCAGGTGTACGACCCCACGCTGACCACCAACCGCGGCCTGGCCACCATCCAGGAAGTGGACCCGCTGAACAAAATCGTGATGGTGAACGCCAACCCGACCGGCCTCTCGAACGGCGACCTGATTGTGCCCAACGGCCTTTCGGGCGTGCAGCCGGTGAGCGTGTTCGGCTTGAAGTATCACCACCTCGATTCGACCACGGGTACGTGGCTCGGCCTTTCGCGCTCGACCTACCCGGAAGCGCTGCGCACGCCGCATTACGCCGCGGGCAACGCCGCGCTCGTTCCGGCCAACGTGCGGCTGGCCATCAACAAAATCCGCAAGGTGTTGGGCACCGACGTGCTCCAGCGGGAAAAGCTGATCGCCTACATGGCGCCTGAGCAGGAGCACGCCTGGGAGCAGCTCGGCGTCACGATCTCCGAAATCGTGCGCAACCAGGTCCCGGCGGATTCCGGGATGCCCGACCTGCTCTTCAACCAGCAGGTGGACAAGCGCATGGCCGGCGTGCCCATCAAGACCTCGATCCACGCCGATCCCACGCGCATTGACTTCATCGCGCTGGCCCGCTGGGGACGGGCGGTGATGAAGGAAATCGATTTCTACGAAATCGGCGGCCAGACCGTCTTCCCGGTTTACGGCGCGTCGGGCGGACTGGCCTCGTCCTACCTCTTCTATTTCACCACCGGATTCCAGATCTGGATGGACGGGCCGCGGTACGGAGCCTATATCGACGGTCTGGCAATCCCGAACGGATACTGAGAATCCTGCGAAGGACAACTCGAATCCGTGCAGTGGTGAGACAGGGCTGGAGCGCACGTAGGGGCATCACGACGCCTGCCTGCCGGCAGCGGGCGGCACCCTCCGTCTGGCCATTCGAAACCCAGGCAATCGGGTGTGCATGTCCCTACGGCGCCCTGGCGCAGTAGAACGGGCTCTCAGCCTCTTCGCCCCTGCAGAATACTCGCACAGGCTGAAAGCCTGCCTGCCGCAGGCAGGGCAGGCAGGCCTGTGCCACCTCATGATCCAGGTCCTCCGCGAATCGAAGCGCGCGCCGGCAGACGTTGCGGACCGCATCACACGCGCCGGCGGCGTGAATCTCTACGGCCGGCCGAATTTTCGCGTCGTATGGGGCTGGTCCCGGCTCACCTGGATCGGCGGAAAATGGACGGACCGCGATCCCGCCACAGGCGGAATCATTCGCGAAGCCGTCGAGCTGCGGCGTGTGCCGAAATATCTGCCGCACGACCGCTGGCATCTGGAGCGCTGGCTTCCGCCCGCACTCTACGGGCCGCCGGAACGCTGGTACGAGTACACCGTGGAAATCGAAAACGGTCTCGCCATCCCCGCGCTCGGTCCTTATCCGCGCGAGGGCGAATACGAACACTGCCTGACGCTCGAAGGCCCGCGCGGCGAGTTTCTTCCGCTTTCCGCGAGCGCCGTCGAATGGCTGATTCGCGCGATTGAGTTTTCGCGGGCGATTCCATCGAGCGTGCGACGCCGCGCCGCACTCGATCGCGAAGCGAAGAAAGACGCTGACTACGAATCCTGGGCCTACGACCGGCTGGACGACGCAGTGCCCGCGTTCCACGCCCAGCCGTTTGTCGTGAGGCCGTAGGAAGGACAGGCAATCCTACCTGTCTGCGCGCTCTGAAGAGAACAGGCTAAAAGCCTGTCCCACTCCAGGAGGACACCACGTGACCGACCGCCGTGAATACTTGAACCGCGACGACTGGGCCGTCATCGCCAACATTTCCGACCAGGAATTTCACTCGGACCAGGCCGGTCTGGGCCTCTACACGATCCCTGCATGCCCGCCCGGGCAATTGTTCGGGCGGCTCACGGTGTACGGCCGCACCGAGCTCTACGACATGGGCGACGACCGCAAAGGCGAACGCTACTGGCCGGCGCGCGTCATTGCCCGCTCGCTGCTCGCCGAGCACAATCCGGACGCGGATCTGCGCCGGTACGGCGTGTTCCTGTGCGCCGCGGACGTGCCGCTCGAATCCGAGCTGCGCGATGCGGCGCTGCGCCGCGATGCCTACTATTACGAGCAGGTCCAGCAGGCCGATGCGCTCTACGCGCGCGCGCCCAATCGTCCCGAGATGATTTCCGATGTGCAGCGCCGCGCGGCGCGGCATCTGGGCCTCGACCGTCCGTGGCTCGTGAAAATCGCGCCCATGCAGGATTGTCCTGTGTGCGGCGACCCGGTGAAAGTCGGCGTGGCCATGTGCCGCCACTGCGGCGCGATTCTCGATGAGGCAAAAGCCGCGCGCTACAGCGTGAGCGCCGCGGGCGGCGTGCATGCCGTGGCGGGCGTTCGCCCCGTGCCCGGGGCAACAGAGATCGCGCGCGCCTCATCGCCTGCTGCCCCCGAACTGGCCGCCGTCGCTGCGCCGGCCTCGACCGAGTCGCCACGCAAAGGCCAACGCGTTTGATCCAGACTGCCTGCGAGGCCGACGAAAATAATTTCTTTTTCCTTTCCGGGCTTCAGCATAGATTCCTGTCCTCAGGCCCTCTGAGGAGGTCACTCGCATGCATCACTGCGTATTCGCACTGCTGGCCCGCCGGGGCGGGCTGGCCCTGGCATTTTTCCTCCCGCTCGCCGCACGCGCGCAGGGCCTCGAACCGATCGGGGTGAATCCATGAGAACGCTAATCCGGATACTCATCGCCGCCCTTTTCGGGCTTTGCGTCTATGTTCCCACTGGTTCGGGGCAGGGACCGAACAAAAGGCGCCACGCAAAACTGCGGGAATCGCTGCGAACGTGCGCCATTGCTCTCACGCTCTGCCTCGTGCTCCCAGCGCTTTGTTCGGCCCAGGGCTCGCGGCATGACGACATCGTGCTGAACCGTTTCGGCCAGCCCGTTGCCGGAGCGTCCATCACCGTGTGCACCTCGGGCGCCACGGGCTCTCCGTGCTCTCCGCTGGCCAACGTTTATTTGGACCTGGGCCTGACGCAGCCGCTCACGAACCCCTTCACCTCCGACGGCCAGGGCAACTATTACTTCTACGCGGCGCCCGGGCGCTATTTGATTCAAATTTCCGGCGCCGGCGTCAGCACCACGACGATTCCCGACGTTCTGCTTCCCGCCGATCCCACTTCGCCCAGCTACCAGTCGCTCAGCGTCTCGCAGAACATCAACGCGCTGAACCTGAATCTTTCCGGCAACCTCACCGTTTCGGGCGGCGTCAGCTCGCCCACCACCGTGAGCGCGCCGCAGCAGGGCAGCTCAGGGCCGGTTCAGCTCGGCACGCGCTGGTCGCCGGGAACGGCCACGGGCCTGTGTCAGGCTCCCGCGGCGCCCACGGTGACAACGGAAACCGTTTCTAGCGGAACGGGGAATTTCACGAGCGGCACGACCTACTACGTCCAGGTCCGCCTCGGCAACATGAACGGATGGACGCCGCCGAGTTCTTCCACTTCTTACACTCCTGCTTCCGGCAGCACGAACCGCATGCTGGTGCAGCTCTCCGACTACAGCTACCGCTCTGGCTGCTACAAGTACCAGGTGCAGGTGGCGACGAGCGCGGGCGGGCCGTTTTATCCGGCCCAGGCATGGACGCTGCCGGCCGCCAGCATCGCCAGTTGGACGCGCAATTCGGCGGGGCTCGTGACCGTCACTACCAGCTCCGGCCACGGATTCATTCCCGGCGAATACGTCACCATCAGCGGCGCCGCGACGGGTACCAACGGCACGAATATAAATAGCGGTGGTAGCAATCCAGCAGGCTGGACGCTCATCGCGCAGCAAGGCTCCTCGCCCACGAAATTCTTCTTTCTGCAATCCGCGAGCCTCGGCGCCGATTCCAGTTCGACGGCCCAGGGAACCGGCACCGTCATCGCCGGACTCGGCGCCGATTTCTACAGCCACATGGCGCCAGGCGACTTCATCGTAGCCACGGTGCCGGCGAGCGGATCCGCGTTTGCGAACACGAATACTGCCGCGGTTGACCCCGACCAGGTGGCGCTCAACGCGACCTGCAACTTCGCCGCGAATACGTGTGCTTTGGGCCGGTACGACGTGCCCCAGGGCAGCATCACCAAAACCACGCCGCTCATCGTCTCGAACCAGGAGACGGTCACGGGCGTGAACACGGGCGGCGCGGGGGGCAAATCCTCGCTCAACTGCGCGGCCATCACCGATCTGAACCTGGGCTGCATCATGGTGATGGGCACGGCGAACGGCGTGCGCATCAGCGGGCTCGACATTCAGGCCGCGTGCAACGGAATCATGGTGACGGGCTGGGGGCCGGGCTTCGGCAGCTCGAACAGCTTTTTCACCAACAACAACATCAACGTCACTTCGCTCGCGGGCACCTGCGCCGCCGTCCGCTATCACGAAGGAACCTGGTACGAGCACCATTGGGACGGAAACTTTCTGAACAGCGACCTGGCCGACGTGATCTTCGAGGGCGTCTCCGGGGGCATCACTACCTTTGCGAATGCGCGGTGGAACGCGGCGAACCTCTCGGCCTCGGGCCTTTCGACCAACGGCTTTCTGAGCGTTTCCGCCGTCACCGATCCCGACCGCGCGCAGAATCGCGGCGCGTTTCCTGATGCGTCGGGACTCACAACATTCAGCAACTTCTACCTGGAGCAAGGAACTGGCATTCAATTCGAGTGCGTCAACGTGGCTTGCAAGCTGGTGAACGTGCAGAGCGCGGACTCTGCAACGATCAGCGGCACTCCAGCCGCCTTCCGCTACGGATGCGACGCGAATGCCGGAGCCGCAGTCTGGAATCCGGGCACGATCATCGAAGACAGCTATATCGGAGCGGGAACGGCCACCGGAATTCAGGCCATTGCGGCGGGTACGTGCATGCCGCTGACGGTGCGCAACACCTATTTGGGCGCGACAAACGATCTCGATCTCAACAGCAACGGCGGAACGGTCAATATTTCCGACTCGCTCACGCAGCCCTGGGAAGGCTCGACGACCCACAAAATCATCAACGCGGCCACGACATCGAGCATCAGCGTCCGCAGCACAGCCTTCGACGGCACCAGCAACAGCGGCTGGGCATTGCACCAGGTTGTAGGCGGCACTCGGTTTCTTGCTCCGAATCAGGGAAACTCGCCGGACCTTTATTTCGAGCCATACAACTACAACTCTTTCCAGGCGGGCGGTTTCTGGTTTGCGGGCAGTCCGGGGACAAGCACAAACCTGTTCATGGACTATGGTGTCTCAGGACGGCCTAATTTCTCGCTGCTAGACAGTTCCGGCAACACGATGTT
>DASPSB010000280.1:0-13233 GCA_035624135.1 Candidatus Acidiferrales bacterium
CAGCGGCACCTGGTTCTGGGCGATCTGGGCCTCGGCCGCACTCACCATGTTTCTGGGCAACCTGGCCGCTCTCGTGCAGACCAACGTGAAGCGGATGCTGGCGTACTCCTCGATCGCGCACGCGGGGTACATCCTGGTGGCGTTCGCGGCGAACAGCGAACTGGGCATCGCCGCGGTGCTTTTTTACCTACTGGTGTACGCGCTGGTGAAGCTGGGCGCGTTCACGTTGCTCGGGCATCTCGGCGACACGGGAGAACGCCACGTGGAGATTCAAGACCTGGCGGGACTGGGGCGCACGCATCCGTTCGCCGCGTTCTGCATGTCGGTGTATCTTCTCTCGCTGATGGGATTGCCGATCACGGCGGGCTTTTTGGGCAAACTCTACATCCTGAAAGCCGCGCTCGACGGACGAAACGTTTACCTCACGAGCCTGGCCATCATGCTGGCAGTGAACAGCGTCATCTCCGCTTATTATTACTTGCGAGTGGTGCGGGTGATGTACTTCAGCGCGCCTGCGACGGATTGGCAGCCGGCTCCGGTCCCTTATTCCGTATCCGCCGTGCTCTTGTTCACCGCACTGCCCACGATTTACCTGGGGCTGTTTCCCGATGCGGTTCGCTTCCTTGTGGAGCGGTCCGCTTCGGGGCTGCGGTAGGAGGAGATTGCTTCCCGCCGGCCTGGTTGCACCACCCAAGAGAACCCGTCCATAAGCCTGTTCGGCCGGTACGAAAAAAAAACGGCCCGGAAGCTGGCGCTTCCAGGCCGTCCCCGAACTGTACGCTAGACGATCTTGATGAAAAACCCGGCAAACACGTAGAGCGCCATCGATTCAATCAGCACGAGCGCCAGAATCAAAGCGAAACGGATGGCATCGGAAGCACCTGGGTTCCTCGCGTAGGACTCGCAAGCGGCGGCAGCCGCGCGGCCCTGCGCGGTGCCGCAAAATGCGGCGGCGATGGCCATGCCGATGGCTTTGGCCGGGATGCCCCAGCTCGCTCCGCCCGTGGCAGCGGCTTCCTGCGCAAAAGCGGCCGGAGCCGCTAGGAGCGAGATGGCCAAGACCGACAGGAAGGTGGCTAGTCTTTTCATTTGGTGTTCTCTCCCTCGTTATGAATTGTCCGCCAGGAGGTGGTTGCCGCTCACCCCTCGTGCAGAGCGGCCTCACACTGGACGGGATGATGCCGGATTAATGCTCCTCCGCCACTGCCCCGCTGATATAAATGATGGGCAGCAGCGTGAAAACGAAAGCCTGCAGGAACGCCACAAAAATATGAAGGGCTATAAAGGCCAGCGGTCCCAGCAGGGGTAGGACCACAAGCGGGTAGAAAAAGACGCTCACACCTTTCGCGAATACAAACAGGCCGAGCAGAAGAGCCAGGAAAATGGAGTACAACAGCTCGCTCACGAGCATGTTGACCCAAAGACGGACGGTAAGAGAGAGCATGCGCGCGCAGTTGCTGATGATCTCGATGGGAAACATGATGATGGCGAGCGGCAGAATGGGGCCGAGGAAATGCTTGGCATAGCCGAGCCCGTTTTTCCGGAAGCCACAGAAGTTGTAATAGACGAAGACGGTAAGCGCGCAGCCAAAGGGTACTGACACCTGAGCCGTCGGCGACATAAAGCCGGGGATCAGGCTGATCAGATTGCAGATGAGCACGAAAATTCCAATCGTGCCGATCATGGGCAGGTAGCGCTCGAAATGGTGGCCAACCATTTCCTTGAGCAGGTCGCGCGCCCCCACGCCCATGGGATTTACCAGGAGCATCTCCATGCATTGCTGCGTGGCTCCGGGGCGTTCCACGGAGATGCGGCGCTTAAACCAGAGGAAGAAGACCAGGGAAAGAACCAGGATCACGATTTCCATGGCCACGTGGTTGGGAATGGGAAACTGGCGGTCGCCAGGAGCGATATGAAGAGCGTGGAGCAGGGCCAGAACCGCGGGACCCAGGACGCGATTGATGACCTCAGTGATCCAGAGCCGGTGTTCTTCCATTGACCTTGCGAGCGCTCCTGGGCTTCAGTCCGTGCGTTCTCCGCGGCCCCGGGCCAGCAGATACACGCATTCAACCAGAACCGCAGCTACGAGTGAAAAAAGGCCCGCCACGACCGCGGCGCCCGGAAACAAAGAGTAGAAAAAGCTAGCACAAACCACCGCGACGAGCAACGCGAAAGCGCCGAAGAATCGCGCGTAAACTTCCCGCGGCACGCTCGGCTTTTCCACTCCGGCCTGGGCCTTCGAGAGGACTTCCAGCGTAATTACGGCGCTGCGTAACCATCGAAAGTTAATCCAGGCGAGAAGGGTTCCGACGGCTACACCGAACGCGGCCCTTCCCGTCATGCGAGCCGCCGCAAAGAGGGCGGCTGCGGCACCGAGGGCGATCGTCCCCCATTCGATGCGCCGTTCAGACGCGCTCAGCGGCACAGCTTGGCGGCTCATTTAACGGACATCCTTCGAAAGGCGCCTCAAGAGTTCCCGAATTCCCGCAGCAAAACCGAGAGCGCCGCAGATCAGAAGTCCGAGGGGCTTGCTGTGCAGCCAAGAATCTATCGCGTAGCCCAGCAGGCCGCCAGCGACGACAGAACCCAGAAGGACGAAGGGCAACTCCATGGCCGCGGCCACCTGACGAAGAACCCCCGCAGCTTCCGTAGTGCGCTTTTCGCTGCCCGGTTTGTCGGTTGCGGCCAAGGTTAATTCCTGCGGCCAGTGTAGCGCAGGGCCTGGCGGGCGGGACCATCAAAACGGAGTGGAATGGACTTCACCTCGAGGCCCCGTCGCCTCGCAGACCTGGAACGTGCCGCGGCCTTTGAGCCGGTCGTTTGAAGAAGCACACAACGGGAAGGAATACAAAATGGCGGAACTACGGTGACGCAGCAGATTCCGATGAGGGCGCGACCGGGCCGATGCCACTTAGAACGGAATGAGTTTCCAAAGCCCCTTCTTCTTTTTGCTGCTCGATTCGTCGGGATTCGGCTTCTTTTTCGTGGTATCCGCGTGATTGGGAAGCTGGTCAACGAGCGTGGGCTGCTTCTGCGCATCCGGATTCGCGGCATCTCCGCTCGCACCTGATTCGCCGGTGGCTGCTGAACCGCCGGGCGCAGAGGTTTCCACGGGGGTCACCGTGCGCACGGGAGGAGGTCCTGAACTGCCCGTCTGAGCGCCCCCACCCCCCACGACGATTTGATTCGACCCACCGCCGCCGCCGAGCGATTCACCACCCTCCTGACCGGGAGGATTCATTTGCGGCTCGCCGGAGTGTGCCGCGGCGGTCACATCGGGTCCGCTCTTGAACATGCCGACGGCGCGCTTGGAGACGCCGGGCTTCTGCTTGGGACGGGCCTTTTCGCTCTGCTCTCGGGCGAGCGCCTCCGGGTTGGGTTGCGGGACGGGAACGCCTGCCTTTTCCAGCCGGCTCTTCGCTTCTTGTACGTGGGGCGAGAGCGGATAATCGCGCACGATGCGTTTGTAATAGTCGGCGGCGTAGTGTTTGAGCGGCTCGAATTTTTCAGCAGATTGCGCCAGCAGCCAGAGTGACTCGTCGGCGTGACTGTAGAGCGGGTAACGATCCACAACTTCGGTAAGACGAGCAGCCGAGGCGTGGTAAGAGCCCCTGGTGAAATAATACCTCGCCACCCGGTAGTCGGCTTCGGCGATTACTTCCTGCACTTCGCGAAGATGCTGCTCGACCTCCGCAGCCTGGGCGCCCTGGGGAAACTTCAGGAGGTAGTTCTGAAACTCCTGCTCGGCGAGCTGCACCTGAGTGGAGTCGCGATCGGGTTTTTCCATTTGCCGGAAATGCGCCATGCCTACGCGATACTGCGCATAAGAGGCCTCATCGAGGTAGGGAAAAAAGGTGATGAAGTCCTTGTACTCGTTGATGGCCTGCTCGAGTCCCTCGGTGGTCCCGTCCTTGAAATAGGAATCAGCGATGGCCAGCTTGGCTTTGGCCACGTACTCGCTGTCCGGATAGGTATTCAGAAGAGTCTGGAGGCTGAACCGCGCGACCGTCTCCTTGCCGTTCTGAATATCGTTCATGGCGCGGTCATAGAGAACTTTATCGGGCTCGGCGGTAGTATCGGCGCCCTTTGCCGTGATGTCCTTCTTCTCGCAGGCCACGCAAAGCAAGGTCGCTGCCAGCAGGACGGCCGCACCGACCGCTCGCGATCTTTGTGTCGTCATTAGACCCTCTGCGCCAGCGCATCCACGCCGGTCTGCTTGAGTTTGCGCACGGCCTCCGCGGGGTCCGGCTGGTGAAATACGGAGGTTCCGGCCACCAGGATCTCGCCACCCGCGCGAGCAATGTCCGCCACGGTGTCGAGCCCTACCCCGCCGTCCACTTCGATCCTGTACGTGTATCCCTCGCGCTCGCGAAGTTCCTGGAGGCGGCGCATCTTGCCGAGAGAACCGGGAAGAAACTTTTGTCCACCGAAACCGGGATTCACGCTCATCACCAGGACTCTGTCCACCTCGCCCAACACTTCGACGAGCGTGCTGACAGGAGTGGCGGGATTGATGGCCACGCCGACGCCCAAATTGCGGTGGCGAATCGAGGCCAGCAGTCGCTGCAAATGGTGGTTCCCTTCCTGATGCACAATTAGCGAGTCCGCCCCGGCGTCGGCAAACGCGTCAATATAGCGCTCCGGCGCTTCAATCATCAGATGCACATCGAGCGGCAGGCGGGTTGCCTTCCGCAGCGATTCAACCACAGGGATGCCGATCGAAATGTTAGGCACGAAGTGGCCGTCCATGACGTCGACATGAACCAGTTCCGCCCCACCCCGCTCGATTGCACGGACGGCGTCGCCCAGAGCGGAAAAATCAGCGGCAAGGATGGAGGGAGCGATTTCAATCCGTGGAGTCATCCGGCGAACCTCGGACATTCTAGCACAGGCCCTAGCCGCCCAACTGTACATCGACAATCGTACCGGAAACGACACGGCTGCCGCGGGGCACAGACTGCCCGACCACCGCGCCGCGCTTTTCCGGAGATGCCGTAACAGTAAGAAATCTGCCGAGTACGAGCCCGGCGCCGGCCAGCCGGCGCTGCGCATCCACGGGCATCAGTCCGGTGAGGTCAGGCATGATGTAGGCGCCTTCCGGAGGGCCTTCCGAGACGAGCAGATCCATCCGGGGGCTGTGCGTGGATTTGACGCTGCTCGGCGGGTCCTGCTCCAAGACGGTATCCGGATCCTCCTCATCGAGGTGCGCTGACGAGACGTGTCCGAGTTGCATGCCAGCTTCGAGCAAACCGATACGGGCAGTACGCTCGCTCTTGCCCACCAAATCCGGAACTGGCAGGGCTTGAGGACCCAGGCTGGTGACGACGTGAACCCGTTGGCCGATGCGTACGCTATCGCCGGGCTTGGGACTTTGGCGGATCACCGTGTCGAGAGGAGCGGTGCTGTAGACGCGGTCTTCGATGCGGATGCCCAGACCCAGCGACGCGAGCTTCTGTTGCGCATCGCCGGCACGAAGTTTGGTGACGTCGGGCACCTTGACTTCCCTGCCATGAATGGTGAGCTGGATGGCGGCCAGCATGCTGAGAAACGCCACCGCGAGCAGCACGAAGATTCGCACCGCGACGCGCGCCCAAAATCGAAATGACTGTCGAAGAGCCATTGTGCTCTTGTCCTAGTTAGCACAGGCGTTTGCGGGCGCGCAACCGGGGAGCGGGCGCGTGGTGCGGGACACACGCAGCGTGCGACTAGCGAGAAGGCGCTACTTCCATGACCGCCGCAAAGAAACCGTCGGTAGAATCGCGGCCGGGTAAAGACTGAAAAAATCCCCGGCAGTCGAAAAACCGCGCAGCATCGACACCCTGAAGCAGATGCGGCGCCAGCGCGCCTTGCCCACTTCCAATTTGCGCCCGACCAGATTGGCCGAGCGCGGCGGCAACGACTTGCTGGTTCTCCTCCGGCTCGAGGGAGCAGGTGGAGTAAACCAACCGTCCTCCGGGAGCGAGCTGTTCGAGCCCGTGGCGGACGAGCGCTCTCTGTTTTTCGGCCAGCGCCGACAAATCCCCGGGGTCGAGGCGCCAGCGGATCTCCGGATTGCGCGCGAGTGTGCCCGTGCCCGAGCACGGCGCATCCACCAGAACTCGATCGAAGAGCGCGGAAAACGGCAGCGGGTGCGTGGCATCGAGCGCCACAAGGTTTACGTTGGCGGCGCCCACGCGAGCCAGCAATTCTCGAGTTTGCCGCAAGCGCTGCAAGTGCAAATCGGACGCCACCACAATTCCGTGCCCTGCGTGGCGCGATAGCCGCGCGGTTTTGCCGCCGGGCGCGGCGCACAAATCGAGAACTCGGTCGCCCGGGCGCACATCGGCGAGCAGGGGGATCATCTGGGATGCTTCATCCTGCAAAGTCATGCTACCGGCTTCGAGCGCCCGGCGCAGGCGCTCGATTCCGCCGCGCGGCAGCCCGCGAAGTTCGATGGCTGAAGCGAGCCAGCGGCCGGGCGCAGTCGCGAGGCCAGCCTCGGCCAGCGCGGCGCGAAGATCGGGCACTTTTTCCACATCCATAACGGCTGCGGTCAGACGAGGAACCCGGTTATTGGCCTCCAGCAGTTCGCGCGTGGCGGGTTCGCCAAATCGGGCGAGCCACCGTTCGACCATCCAGGTCGGGTGGGAGAGGAGAACTCCCAACCGTTCCGCGGCGGACAAGTCGCGCGGCAGGAGCGCATCCGCGGGACCGCGAGTGTGCGGATCGCGCGCCGCTCGCCGGAGCACCGCATTCACCAAAGCTGCCGCCGAACTTTTTCGGGCGCGTTTTACCAGTTCCACGCTATCGTTTACCGCTGCCGAGGCTGGAACGCGGGACAGAAAGCGCAACTGATAAATGGCAAGACGCAGGGCCAACCGTACCTCCGCGTCGAGCGACGAGACGCGCTGCTTCGTGAACCGCTCAAGGAGAAAATCGAGCAGGCGCTGCCAACGGAGAACGCCCATGGTAAGTTCGGTGGCCAGGGCGGCGTCGGCGCGCTTCTGCAAACCCTCAAGGTGTGCGTCGAGAGCTTCGGTGGCGAATGCGGCGTCGCGCTCCACGCGGCATAACGCGTGGTAGGCCGCCGCACGCGCGGGGGAAATCTTCATCCTAGGCGCTCGTCGCGCGTGAGGCGCGCGCCAGCGAGAAATTCCGCCGTTCTCATCCGTTTGCGGCCTTCGGGCTGGAGTTCCGTGATTTCCAGCCAGGTAGATTCTCCGCAAGCGGCGAGCAGCGTCGAGCCGATCTGCCGCAGGATTCCCGGAGCAGGAGCGTCCGCTAGCGCTCGCTCCTCGGGAAATGGGCGGCCCCAGAGCCGCAGGCGCGAGCCGCGAAACTCCGCAAACGTTCCGGGCCAGGGATCAAAGCCGCGGCAACGGTTGTATATCTGCCTCGCGGGCGTGAACCACTGAATGCGGCCATCTTCGCGTTTGAGGAGTGGGGCATAGGTGGCCAGGGAATGGTCCTGCGGCTCGCCGCGCAGTGTGCCGCGTTCGAGGCCTTCGAGGGTTTCGGTTAGCAGCGGAGCGCCAGCCTCGGCGAGACGTGCCGAAAGTTGGGGCGCGGTTTCGCTGGGGCCAATCTCCATCTCGTGCCGCAGGAGCATCGCGCCTGTATCCATGCCGGCATCAATCTGCATGGTGGTGATGCCGGTGCGCGTTTCGCCGTTGGCGATGGCCCAGGCAATGGGCGCGGCGCCCCGGTATTTCGGAAGCAGGGACGCGTGCAAATTGATCCAGCCGAGGCGCGGGATTGTGAGCAGTCCCGCCGGGATGATCTGCCCGTACGCGATGAGCACCACAACGTCGGGCGCCTTGGCGGCGAGCCAGGACTGCGCCTCGGAGTCACGAATCTTCTCGGGCTGACACACCTCCAGTCCTGCGTGACGCGCGAGTTGTTTCACAGGGGATTCGCCGGCCACCATGCCACGGCCGCGGGGACGATCGGGCTGCGTAATGACTCCCAGGACTTTGTACTCTGCGCCAGCCAGCAGCAACCGGAGTGTGGGGATGCCGAACTCGGGCGTGCCGCAAAAAACGACTCGCATCGGTGCCCCGCGCAGCGGGATTACCACTCTCCGGCTTTGCGGAGTTTCTTGATTTTCCGGCGGATGAGGTCGCGCTTGAGCATGCTGAGGTGCTGGATGAACAGCGTTCCATCCAAATGATCCAGTTCGTGGCAGAAGGCGCGGGCCAGGAGCTGCTCGCCGCGCATCTCGAAGGTCTGTCCGGTGGCGTCCTGGGCGCGTACGGTGACAAACATGGGCCGCAAAACGTTGCCGCGGAAGTTGGGAAGCGAGAGGCAGCCTTCTTCTTCGCGCTGCTCTCCCTCGACGTGAATGATTTCCGGATTGGCGAGCACAATTCGCGCTTCCGGCGTTTTGCCCGAGCTGACGTCCACGACCGCCAGGCGCAAGGAAATGCCGATCTGCGGAGCGGCGAGCCCCACGCCGCGGGCCGCGTACATGGACTCGAACATGTCGTCGGTGAGCTTGCGCAACTCGTCGTCAAATTTCTCGACGCGCGGCGTAGGCCGCTCGAGAACTTCGTCGCCGTACTTGACAATCGGATAGATCATCGCAGGAAAAAGCCTCTCAGAAATCCTCCAACTGCTTTCTATAGCCTTCGAAATTCCGCCGCGTTTCGCCCATTGAGTCTCCACCGAACTTCTCCAAGAACGCCTGGGCGAGCACGAAGGCGACCATCGCTTCCGCGGCTACGCCCGCAGCGGGCACAACGCAAACATCGGAACGTTCGTAGGCTGCCTTTACAGGCTTTTTTGTTTCCAGGTCCGCAGTTTCCAGCGGCCGGCGCAGCGTCGAAACTGGCTTCAGATAACCGCGAAGCACCACGTCCTCGCCGTTTGTCATTCCACCTTCGATTCCACCTGCCCGGTTCGAACGCCGGACGAACCGGCGCCGGGCGTCATCGTAGCCGATTTCGTCCTGCACGGTCGAGCCAGGCGCCATGGCGTTGTGCACGCCCGAGCCAATCTCGACCGCTTTGACCGCCTGCAAGGACATGAGGGCCGCTGCCAGTCTGCCATCGAGTTTTTCATCCCATTGGGCATGAGTTCCCAGGCCCGGCGGAACTCCGTGGGCCACCACCTCGAAAATGCCTCCCACGGAATCGCCGGCGCGCAAAGCCGCGTCCACGGCCGCTTTCATTTTCGTTTCCGTGGCTGCCTCCACGCAGCGCAATGGCGAATCCAGTTTCGCGCAGATGGCCACAATTTCTTCCCAGGCGGCTTCGCGTTCCAATCGCTCCGGCCCCACGGCCACTGTGTGGCTGAGCACGTGGATGCCGAACTCGGCCAACAGTAATTTCGCCAGCGCGCCTGCGGCTGTGCGCGCCGCCGACTCGCGGGCGGAAGCGCGTTCCAGAACATACCGCGCATCGTGAAGGTTGAATTTCAGCGCGCCCGCGAGGTCGGCATGACCGGGACGCGGAGCCGTGAGTGAGCGCTTGGCATCGAGGA
Organism: Candidatus Acidiferrales bacterium; assembly: GCA_035624135.1. GTDB lineage: Bacteria > Acidobacteriota > Terriglobia > Acidiferrales > UBA7541 > JOPF136. Next base: position 9,460 of record DASPSB010000280.1, read on the forward strand.
ATTCCGGTGTGTCCTCGACGGGCAGAGCCTTCTCCCAGTTCTCCCAGTCGCGGTTTTCGATCCGAAGAGCAATGGGCGCGCCAATGGTCCGACCGTGACGGATTCCGGAGACGGCGTCCGCGCGATCGCGTTCGATTTTCTGCCGCCCGCCACGACCGTAGCCGAGCTGCCTGCGGTGCAGCTCAGCGTTCACAAAATCGAAATCCACCCGCAGTCCCGCAGGCAGCCCGGAAATCCAGGCCACAAGTGCTTGTCCGTGCGATTCGCCCGCCGTTACAAACCGCAGCATCTCACTCCGCCTGAAGCCTCCAAATAAACCTCGAATTGTAGCATTCGCCTCGAAGGATTCGGGTGGTCTCTGAGTTCACCGTGCGCGCGGTCGCAGACCGGCAACATGCGGCGGTGCGTGATGGCCGACCTGCCCGCGTTTACAAGGGGCGAGACATTACGAAGGCGTCCACGAATCCTGCTGTGGGATGGTGAAACGCGGCAGGAAGGCGGCCGACGATTTCGAATCCAAAGCTTTGCCAGAGGCGCACGGCACGATCGTTGGTGCTGACCACGAAATTGAATTGCATGGAGCGAAAGCCGCGTTCGCGCGCACGTTCCAGAGAATGCGCGCACATAGCGCGCGCGACGCCCCGGCCGGAAGCGCTCGGTGCAGTGATGTAACCACAGTTCGCGACGTGCGCCCCGCCACCGTGCTGGTTGGCGCGAAGGAAGTATGTGCCAACGGCCTGGCCATTCTCCTCCGCGAGGAACACTTCATGTCCGGACGAGAACCACCAGGCCAGAGCAGCCTCACGCGTCATGTCGCGCGGAAGAGTGTACGTTTCTCCCGCGCGAATCACCGGCGCGATGATGGCCCAGAGGGCCGCCGCATCGGAGGGGTTTGCAGGGCGAATTGAAATCATGTGACTAATATAGCGGATTCCGTCCTGGGCCGGCGGCGAGTGCGGAGCCGCCATTGACCCCGCCGGACAGGAAAGCTAACCTAGCGGCCGCCGTTTTTCAGGCGACGCGAGGAGTCCATGCCTAGAAAACTCATCAGCCTGTTCGGATTGATCTTGATCTCGTTCGCTACCTCGGCCCGGCTGCCGATGTTGCGGGCGCAGGAGCCGCAGAAGGAGGGCCCCCCCGAGCCAGCCGTCAAAGTCGGGGACGAAGCGCCGGATTTCACGCTCACCGACCAGAACCGCAATAAGGTTTCCTTGCACTATTTCCGCGGGAAGAAAACAGTCGCGCTGGCGTTTTACATATTCGCCTTCACCGGCGGTTGAACGAAGCAGATGCAGGCGTTCCAGGCCAATCTCCAGCGCCTGGAAGCCACAGACACCCAGGTTCTGGGTATCAGCATGGACAGTCCATTTTCGAACCAGGCATGGGCGGAGAAGATTGGCGTTACATTCCCGCTGCTCAGTGATTGGGGAGGCGACGTGACGCGCAAGTACGGCCTTTACAATCCCAAGTACAAAGCCGCTCGGCGTGTAAACTTCTTGATCGACAAGGACGGGAAAATCGTCGAGATGCAACTGGACAGCGAAGCTATCGATCCGACCAAGCTGGTCAACTACTGCGAGTATCACAAGCCGAAAAAGTAGGGTGCTGACGGAGCTTCCTTAACAGCGCGCGGCGCCGCCCATTGTGCTGTACTCTGAGGGCGTCGGAGCGCCCATTTCTCCTGACCGAAAGAGCGGTTCCTCCGTCGGTCACGCCGCCGCCGTGCTGGCGGGCGCGCTGCTGTTCGCGTGGCCGGCCGTATTCAACGGCTATCCACTTCTTTATCCCGATTCCATCACTTATATAGGAAGCGGACGCCCGGTGGCACGCGCGTTGTTCCTCCACAAATTCTCCGTGTATTACGGCATGCGCTCGCTCATCTACGGCCTGGGCATCTTTCCATTTCACTGGGAGATCAGCCCGTGGCCCGTCGTTGGTCTGCAAGCGCTGCTCGCGGCATACATGCTCTGGCTGGTCGTTCGTTCCATCCTTGAACGGCAAACCGTAGTGCGCTATTTGCTTCTCGCAGGCCTTCTGAGCCTGCTCTCGAGCGTGAGCTGGTACGTGAGCGTAGTACTCCCCGACGTCCTCGGTCCGCTGCTGTGGCTGGCAATTTATTTGCTCATATTCGCCCGCGATACCCTCTCGAGTTACGAACGTGGGACTGTAGCTCTGGTCGCTTGCTGGGCAGCCGCCTCACACATTTCGCATCTCGTCCTTGCGGCCGGCATCTGTCTGCTGCTCGTCATACTCCGGCTCTTGCAATGCCCGCAAGTGAACAATCGAATGAGAGGAATCGCGGAAGCCGCGGCAATCGTTCTGGTTGCCGCCGTGGTGCAACTGGCACTCCACGCTTATCTCTATGGCAAGGCTTCGCTCGAAGGAGAGTCGCCTCCCTATCTCGCCGCCCGCGTGATTGCGGACGGCCCGGGCCGCTGGTACCTCAAAAATCATTGCGGCGAAATCCGTCTGGCTTTATGCGCGTCCGTCGGTGAACTGCCCGACAACACTGACGAATTTCTGTGGGATCCCAACGGCATCTGGCCGACTGCAGCGCGCGAGGGGGACGATCGCATCCGGCAGGAAGAAACATCCTTCGTGGTGGCCGTGGTGCGAGCCTATCCGCGCGAAGAGTTGTCCTTTGCGGCAGCGAACTTCTGGCAGCAGCTCGGCGCCTTCGGCCTCTGGGACCTGGGGCGCAACAACTGGGTCTTGGACGCTTTTGATACAGCGCTCCGGAAAGGAAAAACCGGCTACCTTGCGAGCGCGCAATTTAACGACGACTTACCCCTCGATTTGTTTAGCGAAATTCAATTCTGGACTGTGGTGGTGTCACTGGGAATCGTCGGCATCGCCGCAATCTCGCCGCTGATGCGACGCGATGCCTCCGCGCGCCTGCCGGGGCTAGGAGTGGTCCTTCTGCCGGGGCTGGTAGCCAACGCGCTGCTTACCAGCGTCTTTTCCAATGCCGAGGAGCGCTACCAGTGCCGAGTGATCTGGGTGCTGCCACTGTACGCCGGCATCCTGATCCTGTATTGGCTTGACCGACATGGCGAAGAACGGCGCAAGAAAGGCAGCGCTCACTGACACGCCGTCACTCAAGCCACAGGCGGCTCGGGTGGCTCGGCTGCCTCGTCGCCCTCGTCCGGCTTGAAGCCAATGCCGTAGCGCTTCAGCTTGCGGTAGAGCGTGGCCCGGCTGATGCCGAGCATTTTTCCGGTGAGCGCTTTGTCGCCGCCGGCCTCTTTGAACACGCGCAGAATGGTCTGGTACTCGATATCTTCCAGATCGGTTGAACCGGGACGGCGGCCGGGCGCGGCGCTGGCTTCTTCTTGACTAGCCGTGCCGACAGCATCGCGCACGCTGGGGGGCAAGTCGGTGAGCTGCACGGTGCGCCGGTCGCCCAGCACCACGGCGCGAGCGATCGAATTCTCCAGTTCACGGATGTTCCCGGGCCAGTCGTATTCGAGCAGCGCCTTCGCTTCTGCCGAGATATGGATGTTCTCGCCGGGCGCGTAGCGGTCCAGAAACGTGTGCGCGAGGACGGGAATATCCGACCGGCGCTCGCGCAGCGCAGGCATGTGCACCGTTACGACGTTGAGCCGGAAATACAAATCCTTGCGGAACAGGCCGCTGCGATAGGCAGCCTCGAGATCCCGGTTCGTCGCGGCGATTACGCGCACGTCCACCTGCACCTGCTCGTTGCCTCCCACCGGCCGCACTTCTTTTTCCTGCAGCACGCGGAGCAATTTCGCCTGCATTTCGAGCGGCAGT
>DASPSB010000296.1:0-9980 GCA_035624135.1 Candidatus Acidiferrales bacterium
GGGGGGCGACAATCGAAGCGGGCCAAAGGCGAGTGGCGACTGTTCCACTACATCGCCTTGCGTTCCCTTCTGCGCTGGCTAGCGGCGTGGTAAGTTAGGGCGGACAGGGGAGTTTTGGCGGTTTTCCAAATTGAATCTGAAGACCGCGTTGCGAGGCTGCTTTGCCTGAGCTGCGTAAGGACATCATTACCGGCCGGTGGGTAATCATTTCCACCGACCGGGCGCACCGGCCAACGGATTTTCTTCGCCAGAGCGTGGAAATCCGCGGCGCTGGCATTTGTCCATTTTGTCCAGGCAACGAGTCGAGAACTCCGCCGGAGGTCCTGGCCTACGGGCGCAACGGGGGAGCGCCGAACACGGCGGGATGGAACGTGCGCGTGGTGCCGAACAAATTTCCGGCTCTGGGAATCGAGGGCACGCTCGACCGGCAGGGCGAAGGAATCTTCGACAAAATGAACGGAATCGGCGCGCACGAAGTGATTGTGGAGACGCCCGATCACCACGGTTCGCTCGCGACCATGGCCGAACATTCGGTGGAAGAAGTGCTATGGGCATACCGCGACCGCATCCTCGACCTGAAGCGCGACCGGCGGTTCCGGTACATCCTGATTTTCAAAAACCATGGCGAGGCGGCGGGCGCGACGATCGAACACACGCACTCGCAGCTCATCGCGCTGCCCATCGTCCCGAAGCGCGTGCGCGAGGAAGTGGACAACTCGAAGAAATATTATGGGGAAAAGGAGCGTTGTATCTTTTGCGACATCCTGAGGCAGGAGCGCGAGTCGGGAGTCCGGGTGATCGCGGAGAACGAGGACTGCATCGGCCTTTCGCCCTACGCGCCGCGGTTTCCGTTCGAGACGTGGTTGCTGCCCAAGCGCCATGGCTCGGCGTTTGAAGATGCGCAGCAAGGGCTCTACAAAAGCTGCGCCGTGATGCTCCGAGACGTCCTACGGCGCATGGACGCAGTTCTGGAACGCCCGGCATACAATTACGTGATTCACACCTCGCCCGTGGGCGAAGAGACCAACGAGCATTACCACTGGCACATCGAGATGATGCCCCGGCTGACGAAAGTAGCCGGCTTCGAGTGGGGCACGGATTTTTACCTCAACCCGACGCCGCCGGAGGAAGCAGCGCGGTTCCTGAGGGAAGCGGCCGTACCCGTTTCCTGATCTCGGGGAGAACGGAAACGGCCTTCCGAGCGCGCGCGTATTCCCTGGAAGTACAGATGACAGGTGCAGGGACGCACTTGGCGCCGCTCATGCAACGGGACGCCGAATTGCGCGCGATCCAGCCCCGCACTGATGGCGAGCCGCATCCTGCTAAACGTGGCAACCGGCTGGGCTCGGTGATAGGGTGAAATTTCAAGAGACGATTGACGGAGGAAGCGAGCAATGAGCCGCGCACGAAAATTTTGGGTTTGGGCGGTGGTTGTGGTGGTGCTGGGCGTGACGATCTATCTGGCGCGGACGGGACGGGTGCCGGCTGGTTCAGTGCTGGTGATCGATCTTACCGGCCCAGTCGAGGAGCAAAAACCGACAGGTTTTCTTGGCTCTCTGTTCGGTGGTGACGTAGTGGTGATGCACCAGCTGCTGGATGCCGTGGATGCGTCGAAGACGGATTCGCACGTGGCGGGAGTGCTGGTGAGGGTGAACAATCCCGAAGCGCGCTGGGCCAAATTGCAGGAGATCCGGCAGCACCTGATCGATTTCCGGGCCAGCGGAAAGCCCAGCATTTGTCTGCTGGGAGGCGACTTCAATATGAACCGCGACTACTACGTAGCCACAGGCTGCCAGCAGGTGTGGCTGGTGCCAGCGGCGCCACTGGGAATCACCGGGCTAATGACTCAGTCTCTTTTCTACCGCGGCACTTTCGACAAATTGAAAATCGTGCCGGAATTCATGCACATCGCTGAATACAAGACCGCGGCCAATCAATACATGGAAAAGAAGTACACGCCGGCGCACCGCGAAATGGCCGAATCGCTGATGCGAAGCACGTACGACCAGTATGTGGATGACGTTACGGCGACGCGCAAGCTGGACCGCGCCCAAATGGAAACTCTTATCGCCCAGGGGCCGTTGACCGCACAGGAAGCACTGGACGCCAAGTTGGTGGACAAGCTGGGCTACTACGACGAGGTGCAGAAATATTTCCGCGAACATACGGATCGCTGGCAGCCGGTAAGCCTGGACCGCTATGTGAAGCAACTGCGCAATGAAGGCAGCTACAAGATCGCGGTGGTCACAGCCAGCGGCGAAATTCTGGTCGGGGATTCGCAATGGACCCCGAACAGCGGATTCATCATGGGGTCGGAGAGCGTTTCGGCGGATTTGCGGCGGGTGCGTGAAGACGACTCCATCAAGGCCATTGTGTTCCGGGTGGATTCACCGGGCGGATCTGCCGTGGCCAGCGACATCATCGGCCACGAAGTGCAGCTGGCGGCGAAACAGAAGCCGGTGGTGGTGTCAATGTCCGACCTTGCGGGATCCGGCGGTTACTGGATTTCCATGTCGGCCAGGAAGATCGTGGCCGACGGCGGAACGCTGACGGGATCGATCGGCGTGGTGCTCGGGAAGCTGAACATTTCCGGACTATACGAGATGATCGGACTCTCCACCGATCATTTGCAGACCAGCGAGAATGCGACCATTTACTCCGAGCAGCAGAGCTTTACGCCCGCGCAACGCGAGAAGATTCAGAGCATGATGCAGAGTCTCTACAAGGATTTCTGCAAGGGCGTAGCGGATGGCAGGCACATGACAGTCGAGCGCGTGAACGAAATCGGACGGGGGCGGGTGTGGACGGGCGTTCAAGCCAAGGAAATCGGGCTGGTGGATGAAGTCGGCGGGCTGACCCGCGCGATCGCAATGGCCCGGGCGATGAGCGGAGTTCCTGCGGGAGCGAAGGTGCAGTTAGTTTACTATCCGCGCGAGAAGACGTTTCTTGAAACCATGCTCTGGGGTGAAGAGAAGCCCTCGGGAGCCAAGATATTGACGCATCTGCGCGGGTTGGCTGCCAGGCTTTCCGCTACGATGGAGTTGCGGATGCCATTCGACGTCGATATACGCTAGGGAGAGGAGCGGGCTGGGCAGCCCGTTGTGCGGGGCAGGAGTTCGAAGGGATCGAAATATTCTACAGGATGCGACGCCCGCAGTGGCGGCATCCCCAAGCAATCTGAAAGTCCACGCTGCCATCGCTGTGCAGCAGTGCGCGCCGAAGCAGGATCTGCATTTCCTGCTGGCAGCAGGATGGCCCTCTACCTTCTGCGTTCAGAGTCCCTGGCGGTGGTTCTACCGGGGGCCTGAGCGACTGGTTCGTCTGCATCATGGCGTCCTCCCTCCATCGGTCCGGGCAGGATTCAGCCTGACGCTTCGACCGTAGCTTCTTCCCGATGTGGGAACAATCCAACCAAAGTTTCAGTTCCTGGTACTAGCCGCTGTTACTGAAGTACTAGCCCATACTGTTCCGTGGACTGGTATGCTGTAAGTGTTCGATTGTCGGCATCGGGGGACAATCTGCTTGCCGGCTGTTTTCCTGCATTTCTATAATTCTAGGTCGTGCCGGACGGCCTCCCTTCCGCTTCGGCCGAGAACTCGAGCTCCCCAAAAACACTGATGCGCCGCCCGGGACTCACCACGCGTTTTCTGGCCGTATCCGGCGGGGTAATTGCCGGGATCTTTCTGCTGGCAGCAGCGCTGGCGCGGCAGAGCAACGAGCCCTCAACCCGTCCCGCAGACATGCAAAGGCTTGTCTGGATTTTCGCGACGATCATTTCTGTAGTGGTCATTGTGGCGAGCTTGATCCAGGCCGGGATGGTGCTGCCACGGCTACGGCGCATCCTGCGGGGAATGGAGGAGGTGCGCGGGGGCGGCTATCCACGCCTGCTGGCCGCGGGCAGCGACGAATTGGCAGAAACGGTCCGCGGCTTCAACGAGACCGTGGATACGCTGCGCGCGCGCGACGAGAAGCTGCGGGCCTGGGCCGGTCACCGCGAAAGCGAGCTGATGAAGTTGTCTCAGGAGCTGGATCATGAACGGGAGCGGTTGGACACGGTGCTTTCTGCCATCGGCGACGGGGTGATTGTGCTGGACAGTGAAAATAAGGTGCTCATGGCCAACCGCCGGGTGAGCGAGATTTTCGGCATCCCAGTGGAACAGCTGCAGGGCTGTGACCTCGCCGTGCTGATTGAGCAGGTGCGGCACCGGCTGCTGCGGCCCGATTTGGTGGAAAAGAAAGTGCTGGAATTGCGCCGCGCGCCGAGTCTGGTGGACGAAGTGACCCTGGAGCTCGACGACCCGGGACATCAGGCAATCCGGCTGTATTCCGTTCCCGTGCACGGGGCTGATGGCCATGTAATCGGGCGGATCGCTACGTCCCTGGACTTGGGGCGCGAGCGGGAGATCGAGCGGATGAAGACGGAGTTTCTGTCCACAATTTCACACGAACTGCGAACGCCGCTGACCTCGATCAAAGGCTCACTCGGGCTGGTGCTGGGCGGGGCCGCCGGAACGTTTTCCGCCGATGCGCGCGAACTGCTGGACATCGCGAGGACGAATACGGACCGGCTGGTGCGCATCATCAACCAGATTCTGGACATGATGCTGCTCGAGCGCGGCCAGGCGCTCATCCGGCCCGTGCCGACGCCCCTGGGGACGTGCGCTGAACGCGCGTTGCGCGCCGTGGCCGCGCCGGCGCAGGAGGCTGGAGTCGAGGTGCGGCTGCAAATTCTCGCTTCGATGCCCAACGTGCTGGGAGATTCGCGGCGCGTGGAGCAGGTGCTTGTGAATCTGCTTTCGAACGCCATCAAATTTTCGACGCAAGGACACGAGGTGGTGCTCTCGGCGCGCGCGGAAGGCGACACGGCGCACGTGACGGTGCAGGATTGGGGCTGCGGCATGAGCCCGGAATTCCTGGAGCGACTGTTCACAAAATTCGAGCATGCGGAAGGCTCGTTGACGCGCGAGAGCCAGGGCATGGGGCTGGGGCTGGCGATCTGCCGCCACGTGGTCCAGGCGCATGGCGGGCGCATCTGGGCGGAGAGCAAGGAGGGCGCGGGAAGCACGTTTCACTTCACTCTGCCACTGAGCATATCTCCGATTGCGGAGCCTGAACGGCGTTCCGCGCCGGCCGCCGCGGACGCCTCAGGAGCGCCGCGGCTGGTGCTGGTGATTGATAACGATGAGGATGTGGCGCGAATTCTTTCCTACATCTTCGAGACGCAGGGACACCAGGTGATCTGTGCGCACAGCGGGAAGGAGGCACTGGAGCTGGCGCGGCGGCACCGTCCCGACCTGATCACGCTGGACCTGAATCTGCCGGATCTGGACGGTTTTGAGGTGCTGCGGCTGCTGCGCGCCACGGAGGAATCGCGCCACATTCCCGTGATTTGCATCTCGGTGCGGCCGGATGTGCGCCTAGCGCTCGCGCTGGGCGCGGATTTCTGCATGGAGAAGCCGCTCGATATCGACAGGCTCCGCGAGCTTTCCGGAAAGGCGCTGGCCACGGTGCGGTGATGGAGCGGGAAGTGAAATTGACTCGCGTGCTCGTGGTGGAAGACGATGTGGACATTCAGAAAGTCATCCGCATGAGCTTGAAGCTTCGCGGCGTCTCCGAGGTGGTGCTTGTGGAAAGCGGCACAGAGTGCATCGAGCGGCTGAGCGGTTTCACGCCCGATGTGATACTGCTCGACGTGATGATGCCCCACGTGGATGGATACGAGACGTGCTGGCGGCTGAAGCAGGACCCAGCGACGCGCGCGATTCCGGTGGTGTTTCTCACCGCGCGCGTACAGAAGGCTGACCGTGAACGGGGCATGAAGCTCGGCGCTCTGGGGTACCTGACCAAACCCTTCGATCCCATGACGCTGCACGACCAGATCCTGGAACTGCTCACGGAGCATGCCGGCAAGAAAAACGAGAATGACGGCGGCGCGGACGGATGATGGCGGAGCGGAACATCCTGGATTCGCTAGGCTCGGGCCTGTTGGTGCTCGACGCGCGCGACCGCGTGTCGTTTGTGAACCGCACGCTAGCGGAGATGCTCCACATCACGCCCGAGGAATGTGTGGGACGCTCCGCCGGGGAATTCGCTGTGGTTATGGCGCGCTTTGCGCTGCCTGCGGCGATGCCCCGGTTCGATTGGCCTGAAGCGTCCGGCTCGCGCGATATCGAATGGCGCGACGGAGAGGCTCTGCGATTTTTCCGCGAGGATTCCTCGCCGCTGGGCGCCGGGAACGAGTCCCAAGGGGGTGGGGGGAAAGGGCGCGTCTTCGCCTACCACGACGTCAGCCACGAGAAAGCCATTGACCGCATGAAGTCGGAATTTATCTCCGTGGCCTCGCACGAGCTGCGCACGCCGATGACTTCGATAAAAGGCTCGGTGGACCTCATCCTTTCCGGGTTCGCGGGCGAGACCAGCCCGGAGATGCAGGAACTCCTCGAAATCGCGCAGAAGAGCTGCGACCGGCTGGTACGCCTGGTGAACGACATTTTGGACCTCTCCAAAATCGAGGCCGGTCAGTTGAAGTTGAATTTCGAGCGGCTGGACGTGACAGAAATTGCCGTGCGGGCGATCTGCGCGGTAAAGCCGCTGGCGGACAAAAACGAGGTGCGGCTGCGCGTAGACCGGCCGTTGCCTCTGCCGATCGTGGAGGCCGACCCGGACCGCATCGAGCAGGCCATCACGAATCTTCTGTCGAATGCAGTGAAGTTTTCGCCCCCGAAATCGGAGGTTGTGGTGGAGCTTTCTTCCGACAATCTGTGGGTGCAGTGCGCAGTGTGCGATCAGGGCGTGGGCATCGCGGACAAAGACCTGCACCGCATCTTTGGGAAATTCCAGCAGCTCTCGGAAGGGCGCCGACGAGGCGGGACGGGGCTGGGCCTGGCGATAACGCGCGGGCTGATTGACGAACATCGCGGCTCGATCTGGGTGGAGAGCCGCGTGGGCCATGGCTCGCGGTTTATTTTCCGGCTGCCTATCGCCGCCCCGCCGTCGCCGAACGCCCCCGCGCTGGCAGGGGAGGCGGTGAATCCGTAACCGCCGATCCGCCAAACGCGAACGGGAGCCTGAAGCCTGGCAATGCAAAAAAGGATATTTTGGACGCTGTTCGCGGCGCTGGGGCTGCTGGCGGATCTGGCGCTGCCGTTCTGGTGGGCCGTGGCGGCAACCATCCCCGCCGGAGTGGTGAGCTGGTGGGTGGCTTACCGGAGCGATTGGTTTTAGCCGTGCTTTACCTTTGGGAGCGGCCTGAGCATCTCTACAGCCTGATCAATCTCTTCCTCCGTATTGTAGTAATGCGGAGAAATTCGCAGGGCACCCGCGGCTTTCTTTTCATCCATATCAATCACCGCATAGGCGCGTAGCGATGCTGAGGTGTTGATGCCTTTCTGCCGCAGCAGAGCCACCAGTTCCTGCGGCTCGCGCCCCGCGACTTCCACCGTCACAATCGCCGCCAATTCATTGCCGCGGTCCAGGACGCGCATTCCAGGCGACTCGCGAAGCTTGCTGCGCAGCCCAGCGGCCAGCGCGCGCGCCCGGCCGCCGCCCGCCTCCACTCCCACACCAAGCGCGTATCGTGCCGCCTCGCCCAAACCCAGCACCAGGCTGTAGGCGAATTCCCAATTCTCAAAGCGGCGCGCGTCCGCTTTTGGCTCGAAGGTGTCGGCGGTCTTCCAATCTGCCCCGCGCATATCGATGTAAAGCGGGAAATCCCCTCGCTCCAGAGCTCGGTCCGATACGTACAGGAATCCGATCCCGCGAGGGCCACGCAGAAACTTGCGCGCTGTGGCAGACAGGAAATCGCACCGGAGGCGTGATACGCTCACGGGAATCTCGCCAGTGGCTTGGCAGGCATCCACCAGGTAGGGGACGCCCGCTTCCTCTGCGATAGCTCCCAGCGCTTCTACAGGTTGGATGAGTCCTGAGTTTGTTGGCACCCAGGTGACCGCCAGCAGCCGAACGCGGGGATTGCGCACAAGTTCGCGCACCGATTGAGGATCCGCGCCCCCGCTGGGCAAGTCAGCTGCGCGACGCACCTCGACTCCGCACCGTTTGACGAGCGATAGATATGCGAGCTGGTTTGAGACGTAGTCGGTGCGCGTGGTGACGATCACGTCTCCCGGCCGGAAATCAAAGGCCGCGAGAGCCTGGAAAAAGGCCACGGTCGCGTTCTCTACGATGGCGACGTTGCGCGGCCGCGAGTCGAGAAGCCTGGCGACATCCGCGTACGTCCTTTCGACTTCCGTCTGTGCATCGTCCGCGCTTTCGTAGGCGCCGACGGTCGCTTCGCGCTCCAAGTGACTCGTCATGGCGCGCAGCACGCACTGGGGCATCAACGCCGCTCCTGCATTGTTGAGGTGAACGCGGTGCGCGCACCCAGGCGTCTCCTCACGCCATTTTTTCAGCGCTTCGTTCATTCGGTCACCGTGCGCAGCACGGAGGAGTTGCTAGGAGCCGGCTTTGAGGAGTTCCTTCCAGCGCACCCAGGCATCGGAGCGCGCTTTTTTGTTTGCGTCCGAGGCATCGGGAGCCTCGCCGGCACGCATGAAGCCATGGCCGGCACCTTCATAGGTCACTGGATCGAATTTTTTCCCCGCCGCTTTCATCCCGGTGATGGTGTCGGGAAGTGTGGCGCCGATGCGCGAATCGTTGCCCGCATAGAAACCGTAAACCGGCGCATTGATACGGGCCATGGCATCCTTCGCCGGCGGCCCGCCGTAAAAGACGAAAGCGGCGGCCAAGTCGGAACGGTTGGTGGCAAAACGGAAGGATTGGCTCCCGCCCCAGCAGAAGCCGGCGACGAAAAGCTTGCCGTTTGCGGCCGGGATCTTCTTCGCGTAATCGGCCGCGGCGTTCAAGTCCGCAGTCACCTGGTCAGGATCGAGTTTGCTCACGGCTTCAAACGCCTTGCCTTCCGCAAAGGAATCGGTTCGCCCTCCATTGGGGCCCATGCCGGAGAGCAGGTCGGGCTCGACGGCGATGTAACCGGCTTCGGCCACCTCGTCGGCGAGTTCGGCGGACCACTCAGTGAAGCCGAAGATTTCGTGGATGACTATGACCACGGGCCGCTTCTCCTTCGATTCGGGGTAGACCACCATCGTCTCGACGGAACGGCCGTCGTGTTTCACCGTAATCCACTCGCGATGCCGCGGGGATTTTTCCATCGCGGCACGGGCCCAGTCTTGAGCGGATACGGGCGACGAGGCAAGCAGTAGGAATCCAGCTAGGCATAGAAGGATGTGTTTTATCGGCATTTTTCCCTCGAGGAGCGGGGACAATGCGTCCCAGCAGTCGCAAACGGCAGCAGATTCTATACGAGGACCATCGCGTTTGCATCCGCGCCCGGATTGATCAGCCGGATCAGCAGGTTGTAACGCGGCTGTAACATCGCCCCCAAATACTAGCCGCGCTTGGCACTAAGCGCTATTGCGTCTCGTTCACTGGAATCAGCTTCAGGATGAGATAGGGAGCCAGGAAGAGCGAAATCGCCATTCCACGGGAAATCGTGCGCGTTCTTTGGTATTTTCCATGCCGCCTCGGCAGGCGAGGGACTCGGGCCAGGAGGATTCATGCATTCTGGAAGACATCGGTGCCTTGGAGCGGCTCTCGCTGCTGGCCTTGCCGCAGCCGGCTGCGGCGAACCGAAACTGGCACCGAATGATGGGGCTCCGCCGCCGCTCAAGCTCGAAAAGGTGGAGGACCGCAACCTGTTTTCGGTGGAAAAGCCGGAGCAGTTTCCTCTGGTGACAGCGGTCGAACATGTGACCACAGCGGAGCTGCGGGTCACGGGCACGGTAAATCCCGACATCGCGCGAAGCGTCCCCGTCATTTCGATCGCGACGGGCCGGGTGGTGGAAATCAAGGCGCGGCTGGGAGACACGGTGACCAAGGGCCAACTCTTGTTGCGGGTGCAGAGCGCCGACATCGCGGGTGCGTTTTCCGACTATCAGAAGGCGGTCGCGGACGAAAAGCTGGCCAAC
>DASPSB010000303.1:0-9647 GCA_035624135.1 Candidatus Acidiferrales bacterium
CCGGATGTAGATGAAGAGCGCGAACCGGTCCACGAGGTTGGAGTCGAAGCGGACGTCCACGCCCGGCTGGCCGGAGAGTCGCCCGTCGAAGTTGTCGGTGGTGCTGAACGGGTCGTGCGCTTCGCCGACGTAGAAGGCAAGCAGTGCGGCATCGGTCCTCGCATCGTTCCAGTTGCCGGCGCGCATGTCGTTGGTGAGGCGCTCGCTGTAAACGCCGATCTGCCAGGGGAGAAGGCCGTTGGCATCGAGCGTCGGTTTGCCGAATTTCTTGACCGCGGCCTTGTAATCGCGCGGCAGCAAATCGTACGGGAATCGGCCGTACTTTTCGAATTCGATTCGCTGGAAGCGGATCTCTGCCTGGTTCTTGGAAACGGCGTTCAAAGGATCGGTGACGTGCTGGGAGATAAAGTTCCAATTCGCTTCAAACCACGAGCGGAGTTTCGGCGGCAAGGTTTCAATCGCCTTGTGCGCCACGAGCCGGTGGCCGTTGGCTCCCCACGCGGTCAGGCGTGCGGGCAGCAAGCCGAGGAACAGGGCAGCAATAGCCGTCCTCAGGACCCACCGGGGTGTGCGCCCGCACATCAGGTGTCCTCTCTCAGGTTTTTGAAGCCGATAAGCACAAACGGCAGGCCGAGAACGAGCAAGACACCGGCCTCGGCGAGATGTCCCGTGTCGGCTGCGAGCCTGCCCCGCAGAATGGCAACGGCCACGAACAGCCCAAGCGCCAGGAGCACTCCCGCAAGCGCGATCAAAGCCCGGTCCGCTTTTCCCAATCCGCGCAACCGGTCGGCCGCCGCAAGTTCCCCTCCGCTCGAGCTGCGGCGCACGCCGTAGGAGAGATAGAGCAGCATCCCGATAACCAGCCATACGATAAAGCGAATCCAGTTTTCCACCGGCAGCCCCATCATGAGCACGAGGCAGCAAATCACTGAGCCCGGGGCCACCACCCAGACGAGCGGCACCCGGAAAGACCTTGGCCGGTCCTTTTGCGTCTTGCGCAGAATTAGGACGGCCAGCGACACAAGCACAAAAGCGAACAAAGTCCCGATATTCGAAAGATCGGCAAGAGTCCCAATGTCAAAAATCCCTGCCGGGATTCCCACGAAAAATCCTGCCACCCAAGTGGCCACATGGGGAGTGCGAAAGCGCGGGTGGACGGATGAGAAGGCGTCAGGCAGGAGACGGTCGCGCGACATGGCGAACCACACGCGAGCCTGGCCGAGCTGGAAGACCAGAAGCGAGGAGATCATGCCGGTCAGTGCGCCGATGGTGACCCAGCGGCGAAGTCTCTCGAGGCCGATGTTGTGCAATGCCGTGGCCACTGGTGCAGCGTCGCCCCGGAAGATCTGGTAAGGCTGGATTCCCGTGAGCACGATGGCCACGGACACATAGAGAATCGTGCAGATCAACAGGGACAACAGGATGCCCAGGGGCAGGTCGCGCTTCGGATTTTTGCACTCCTCCGCGGCCGTAGACACCGAGTCAAATCCGATATAAGTGAAAAAAACGATCGCGCCGCCCGTCATAACTCCCTGCCAGCCGGCGGGCATGAAGGGATGCCACAATTCGCGGTGAATGTATTTGGAGGCGATGAAGACGAAGAGCAGGATTGCAGTGAGCTTTACGCCGACCATGAACGTATTGGCGCTGGCCGATTCTTTGATCCCGCGCACCAGGAGTACGGTCAGGATCATTACAATCACGAACCCCAGCAGATTGAAATGCAGCGTCCAGCCGCCATCCGGTGTGTAGGCAGGCGTACCGAGCTCGATGGGAATCTTGAAGCCGAACCCTTCGAACAGGTCCTTGATATAAGCCGAAAAACCAACAGCAACAGCCATGTTGGATACGGCGTATTCCAGGATCAGGTCCCAGCCGATGATCCAGGCCACCAATTCGCCAAGCGTAGCGTACGAATAGGTGTAGGCGCTGCCGGCGATAGGAATCATGGAGGCGAGTTCGGCGTAGCAGAGCCCGGCCAGCCCGCAGGCGATGGCTACGAGGAAAAAGGAGAGGGCGATGGCGGGCCCGGCTCCGGGGCGCCCAGTGAGAATCTCTTGCCCGCCGTGCACCAGCACAGTAAGGAGCGGAGTCTTAAGGAGCGAGGCTTCCTGCGCCGCCTCCCCTGCCGCTGCTGTGCCCGTCAGGACGAATATCCCGGTCCCGATGATTGCACCGATGCCGAGGGCCGTAAGGCTCAGCACGCCGAGAGTTTTTCGCAGTCTGCGGTCCGGCTCCTCCGCGTCCGCTAACAGCTTGTCGATGCTTTTCCTGCGGAAGAATTGGGATTCCACGCCGCCCCCGGTCAATCGAATCGAGAATGTACATTGGAGCAGAGCAGAGAAGCAAGAAGAGCCGAGAGTATGGAGCGGATGGGCGGCGCGGAGTGAACTCTTCGTCGCAGCGTCAGAGGGGCACGGGGCTACACGCGCTCCAAATTCGCATAGCGCTCGACCAGTTTTTTCGTCCCGTGATCCAGGAAGCTGATCGTCAATCTCCGCTCGTCCTCTTCGCCGTCGACCGCAATAATCGTTCCCACGCCGTAGGTCTTGTGACGGACGCGAACGCCGAGCAGGGGATGGCTCGCCCCTGGCTTCCCTTTCGGCTCGGCCGAGCGTCCCGAGCCCGAACGGGCACCTGCGCGGCTCCCAAACGTTCCCCTCCTGCCGCCTCCTTCGCCATGCATCGGATAGCGGTGCGTCAGCCGACGGATCTCCGTTTCCGGATCGGGAACGTACCGGCGTTCTTCGTCGGCGCGGGCGAGAGAACCAGCCACCGTTTCAATCAGCATCGGTGGAATCTCAAAGAGGAACCGCGAGGGCTGCGGTTCCCCCACCTGATCGTTCCAATAGCCGGGCCGATAGACGGCGCGGGTCAGCGTCAGCGTTTCCTTGGCGCGCGTCATGCCCACGTAACACAGCCGGCGTTCCTCCTCGATGTCAGCAGGGCTCCGCAGCGAGCGGACATGCGGGAATAGCCCTTCCTCCAGCCCGGCCAGAAATACATGATCGAATTCCAGGCCCTTGGCGCTGTGAATGGTCATCAGCGTTACGCGCGCCTGCTCCTGATAGGAATCGGCATCGCTCACCAGAGCGGCGCGGTCCAGAAATTGCTCGAGGGATTCTTCCGCCCCCTCTGCCTCTTCCAGGGCGTTCACCAGTTCTTGCAGGTTTTCGCTCCGTTCCTGCGACTCGGCGGAATCTTGCTGCTGGAGGTAATCGAGGTAGCCCGTTCGGCGCAGCACCTCCTGCAAGAATGCGGCCGAAGCCGGGGGCGTTCCAGCGGAGTCCATTGCGCCCGGCGGCCCTGTGGTGCCCCGTTCCTCGCCGCGGGCAGCCACGACCTGAAACTCTTCCATGAGCCCCGCAATGAGAGATCGAAATTCACGCAGCGGGGCCAGGGCACGTCCCACACCGGATTCTACGGCGGTACGAATGGCGGCCCACAGAGAGCATTTCCGTTCCTGGGCCACTGCCCGCAGTGAGTCCAACGTGGTTTTTCCGATTCCGCGGGGCGGAACATTCAGGATGCGCAGGAGCGCAACATCATCCTCCGGATTGCGCGCCACACGAAGATAGGCGAGCGCATCCCGCACTTCAGCGCGTTTATAAAAGCTGAATCCGCCGACCAGGCGATAAGTGATGCCCCTTCGGCGCAGAGCCACTTCGAACGTGCGGGACACGGCATTCGTACGGTAAAAAACGGCGAGATGCGTTGAGCCGTCCTCCTGCAACAACCGGGCGATTTCTTCGGTTATCCATTCCGCTTCGCCGGCGGCATCCTGAGCTTCGTAAAAGCGCACGGGTGTTCCTGCTCCACGAGTCGCCTGGAGCGTCTTGCCAATGCGCATCTGATTGTGGGCCACCACGGCGCTAGCGGCATCGAGGATGGGTTGCCGGGAACGGTAATTTTTTTCCAAGCGCACCAGGCGCGCACCTGGGAAGTCCTTCTCGAAGCGCAAAATGTGGCCAACGTCCGCTCCGCGCCAGCTATAGATGGATTGATCCTCGTCGCCGACCACGCAGAGATTGCCTGTTCCGCCGGCGAGCAGCCGCAGGATTTCGTATTGCTGCCGGTTCGTGTCCTGATATTCGTCCACGTGGATGTAGCGAAACCGGCCGGACCAGGCGGCGTGAGCCTGCGGGTGTTCGCGCAAGATCTCGAGCGCGCGAAGCAATAGATCGTCGAAGTCGAGCGCGTCGGCCGTGTGGAGCCGCTCCTCGTAGGCCGCGTAGAACTGGGCAAACGCGCGATCCCGGGCGTCGCGGGCGTCTCCCATGGTCATCGCGGCGGTGACGCCATGGGTTTTCGCACCGCTGATGCGCTCGAGGGCCGCGCGCGGAGCGATCGTTTTTTCGTCCCCACCAATCTGCGCGATAGCCAGTTTGACCGCCGCAATCTGGTCCTCCTCATCGAAAATCGTGAAGTTGCGGGGAAGACCCAGCCGCGGCGCCTCGCGACGCAGCAGGCGCGCGCAGAATGAATGAAAAGTGACCATCCACACGTCCGATGCAGCGAGACCCGCGCCCGCCAGCAGACGGCCGGCACGCTCGCGCATTTGGTCTGCGGCCTTATTGGTGAACGTCAACGCGAGAATCGCCGCGGCGGGAATGCCTCGCTCAATCAGGTAGGCAATGCGATGGGTGATCACTCGTGTTTTTCCACTTCCCGCGCCGGCCAGCACAAGCAACGGGGCGCTCGTAACGGTCACCGCTTCGCGTTGCTGTTCGTTCAGGGTTTCGAGCAGGTCCATGGGAAGTACGCTGGGCTCCGAGTGAAGCGAAGAATTGTAGTCGACGGTGCGAGACCGGGCAAACGGCCTCGCATGGGCGCCGTTCAATGCGTCGCGGGCTTCAAATCAATCTCAAAGAAAAACAATTTATCGCCGGAACCGTAGCGGCTCACATCGGGAATGTAGAGGGTCGAGTTTTCGGTATCTTCGAAATGGCTGTCAACGTCGAAAATCACGAACCCGTGAACGGTGTTGTGAGGGCCTACCATGTCCGTTTGCAACATAAGGGCGCGGAGGGACTCTTCCATTTTCGCGATTTCCTTCGTTTTTCCGCCCGCGACTCCGGGGATGGGCCCGCGCCGGCCGCGAGGCGCCGGGCCATTGGGCACGACGATGCGGTACGCAACATCCTGGACCGTGAGCGACTCGAGCCGCTGGCGCCGCTGGCCTGGTGCCGCGATTTGCAGCTCGATGGTATCGACATCGATCCGCAGCGGGGTTTCCGTATCGTTGCGCAGAAATACGTCAATCGCCAGCAAACCGACTGCGTACGGGTGCTTCTTCCCGAATTTCTGAGCGCTTCGCTCGCTCGTCAAATAGGGGTCCGCTGCGACCAGCAATCCCTGGTGGGAGTCGTGCGCCGGGAGCGTGGCCGGATCGGGGCTTCGGGGTGCAGGAGCCTGGACCCCCAGCCGGGTCGGAAGCCACTGTCCGGCGAAGCAGAGCAGAGCGGCCACCGCAACAATAGCTGGGGCCGCGCGACATTTCCCTTGTGAGTTCATCCGCGAATGCTGTCTCCGCCCAGGGGCGTGGGGACCCTATAATATCGGAATGTGTGACGGCCCGCGCAGGGGGAACCGTTGCCCGGGCGTCCCGACTTTCAAATGTATTTTCTCTATACGCTCCTGACGGCGATTGGCGCAGTGCTGCTGCTGCCCTGGTTTGCCTTAGTGCGCTTGCGCCGGGGGAAGTATTTCCATGGTTTGCGCGAGAAGATGGGATTTTTTCCGGCGTCGCTGCGCACTGCCGCTGAGGGCGGCGACGGTGCCGTCTGGATTCATGCCGTCTCGGTGGGCGAAGTCCTGGCTGCGATCCCCCTGGCGCGCCGGCTGCGCGAGCGTTTTCCGGGACACAGACTGATCCTCTCCACAACCACGCCCGCTGGTCAATCGCTGGCGCGAGAGCGTTTCGCGCCGCCATTCCTCGCGGATGCGATCTTTTACTTCCCGCTGGACTGGCCATTTCCCCTGCGCCGCGCCTTCCGTGCGGTCCGGCCTTCGCTCGTCGTAATCATGGAAACTGAAATCTGGCCGAACTTTTTGCGCCATGCGCGCCGCTGCGGGATTCCTGTTGTGTTCGTAAACGGCAGAATTTCCGAGCGTTCGTTCGCTCGCTCGCGCAGGTGGCTGTGGCTGGCCCGCGGATTTTTCCGCGACGTGCTCGATGGCCCGCGGCTGCTCCTCATGCAAGGCCAGGCTGACGCGGCTCGCCTTCAGGTGCTCGGTGCCAACCCCGCCCGCGTGGAAATCACAGGCAATTTGAAATACGACATCACGCCTCCTGCGTCTAACGCGGTCGCAGACTGGCTGGCCGCCGCGTCCGGGCGCCGTTCACCCCTTCTGGTTGCCGGCAGCGTCCTCGCGGGTGAGGAGCAGGCGGTGTTGGAGGCTTTCGCCGCGGTCCGTGCACGATTTCCCGCCGCGTTGCTCGCGCTCGCCCCGCGCAAGCCGGATCGATTCAACACCGCAGCGGAACTGATTTCGCGGTGCGGACTTCGTTCTCTCCGCCGCTCTGCCGCCGACCTGTCCCTGCCATTCCCCACGGACGTGGAGGTTCTGTTGCTGGACACGGTCGGCGAGCTCGCCGCCATTTATCGGCTCGCCACCCTGGTCTTCGTGGGCGGCTCGCTGATTTCCGCTGGCGGCCACAACATTCTCGAACCTGCCGCGTCCGGAAAGGTCCCCATCTTTGGCCCACACATGCAGAATTTTCGCGACATTGCGGAAGAGTTCTGCGCAGAAAAGGCAGCTCTCATCGTTCACGACGGCGGCGAACTGGGCCGGATTTGGCTCGAACTGCTGGCCGATGAGCCTCGCAGGACCGCACTGGGCTGCAAGGCGCAAACGCTCGTGGAACGCAACCAGGGAGCGACGGAACGCACGTTGAATCGCCTCGCGGCCATACTGCAGGAATCGCGACCCCACCCAGAGCACTCTCGCAGTTTGCTCCGCGCTGCGCTGCTACCGGTCACGCCGCTCTACGGGCTGGCCGCTTCCCTGCGCGCAGCAGCCTATCAGCGGCGAATTCTTCGGCCCCGCCGGCTGCCCGCAACCGTCATCAGCGTGGGAAATCTCACTGTCGGAGGAACGGGAAAAACTCCTTTTGTCGGCTGGCTGGCCGAATGCCTGCTTCGCGACGGCAAGCGCGCCGCCATCCTTTCGCGGGGCTATCGCGGCTTTGGCCGAGGTTCGGCACCGGCCGGTGCCCAACACCGCGATTCCCCAGCCGCCGATGAACCTCAACTGCTTCACTCACAGCTTGCGGGAAAGGTTCCTGTCGTCGAGGGGCGCGACCGCTACCGGGCCGCGCAACCCCTGCTCGGCCGGGGCGTGGACTGGTTTGTTTTGGATGACGGCTTCCAGCACCTGGAGCTCGAGCGCGACGTCAACATCGTCCTGATTGATGCTACCGATCCTTTCGGCGGGGGGCTGCTGCCGGCTGGCCGAGCTCGCGAGCCACGCTCCGCCCTTCGACGGGCTGATATTCTTGTGATCACGCGTGCCCTCCGCGCGCCCGGCCTCGAGGCCGCGTTGCGGCGTCACTCGGAGGCCCCCATCTTCTATGCCGCAACAGTTTGGGACGAACTGCTCCCGATCTCCATTCCTGCCGTTGCTGTAGCCGCGCGCGGTTCCGTCAGCCCTGGTTCGTCCTCAGTTTCCGCGCAATCGTCGGCCGCCTCCAACGGCAGGCCCCGGTACTTTGCGTTCTGCGGGATCGGCAATCCCGATGCGTTTTTCTCCGACCTGCGCCGGTGGTCCGGCCAATTGCGGGGAACCGTGGTGGGCGAACGATCATTCCCCGACCATCACCGCTATTCCTCTGAGGATCTCTCCGAGGTCGAGCGTGCCGCGCGCGAATCCGGCGGCACTGCCTTGGTGTGCACGGAGAAAGATGCGCGGAATCTTCCTCTGCCTCTCGCGGCCACGCTCCCGCTGTTTGCCTGCCGCATACGCCTGGTACCAACGGACCAGGAGGCCGTGTACCGCGCGATTCTACAAATGGCCTCCCGGCGGCCTGGAGCTTCGGCGTGAGGCTGCTCGTGCGCGCCACCAACTGGGTTGGCGACGCGATCCTCTCCGTCCCCGCGTTGGCAGCCATCCGGGGGCGTTGGCCTGAGGCGGAAATTTCTGTGCTTGCTCGTCCCTGGGTTGCCGACCTGTACCGAGACCAGGAACTGGTAAATCGGGTAATCCCATTCGACCATCGCGGACGGCATCGCGGGCCGCTGGGCCTTGAGCGGCTGGCCCGCGAACTCCGTTCTTCCCGGTTTGACGCTGCCGTACTTTTCCAGAATGCGTTTGAAGCCGCGTGGATTATCTGGCGTGCAGGCATTCCCGAACGGATCGGCTACGCCCGCGATGGGCGAGGCCCGCTGCTCACAAAAGCCATTCCCGTTCCCGTTGCCGGCGAGATTCCGGCGCATGAGTCCAATTATTATCTGGAGCTTCTTCGGCGGGCTGGATGGATCGACTCTTTGCCGGAAATAACGCCGGTGCGGATGCGCGTCGCTCCCGAGGCGCATGACCGCGCCGAGAAGCTCCTTCGCGATGCGGGCTGCCCGCCCGAGGCTATGCGCATTGCGTTTGGCGCGGGGGCCGCTTACGGCACAGCGAAGTGCTGGCCGGCGAATCGCTATGCCGATCTCGCGCGCACGCTGGTCTGCGAGTATGGTGCGCGCGTGCTGCTGTTCGGCGCGGCATCGGAGGCCGCTGTCGCGGTGGAGGTCGAGCAGGGTGCCGGCTCGGGTGTCATCAATCTCATCGGCCGAAGCGCGATCGGCGATCTCCCCGCCCTGCTTTCCTGCTGCGGGTTGTTCATCGGCAACGACTCCGGAGCGATGCACGTTGCTGCGGCTGTGGGGGTTCCGGTGGTGGCAATCTTCGGCCCTACGGACGCGGAGGGCACCCGCCCGCTGACTTCGAGCCTCTCCGTCGTTCAGCGAAAAGTGGCCTGTAGCCCCTGTTTTCTGCGACACTGTCCCATTGACCATCGCTGCATGAAATCCGTTGACCTGCAAATGGTGCTGGACGCGGCGCGCAGCTGGCTGCCGCGCACCGCGGAGGAAGGGAAGGGAGCTATCGCCCGTGGCTGACGGCCAATTGCGCCGGGCTGTCTTTCTGGACCGCGACGGCACGATTTGCGAGGAAGTCGGCTACATGAACCACATCTCGCGCCTGCATATTTATCCCTTCGTGCCTGCCGCGATTCGGCGCCTGAACGACGCGGGATTTCCCGTGGTCGTTGTCACCAACCAGTCCGGAGCCGGCCGGGGATTTTTCCCGGAGTCGTTGATCCGTGAGATCCACGATCGCATCCGCCACGATCTGGCAGTCGCTGGCGCGCGCATCGACGCGTTCTACGCCTGTCCGCACCGGGTTGAAGATGGATGCGACTGCCGCAAACCGCGCACTGGAATGCTCGAGTGCGCTGCCCGCGAGCACTCGCTCGTGCTGGCGGGCTCGTGGGTGGTCGGCGACCGTCAAGCTGATGTGGAACTGGCGCACAACGCCGGCGCCCGCTCCGTATTCGTTCTGACCGGCTATGGCAGAGGTGAGCACGAGTGGCACTCGCATGAGTGGCCCCATGCGCCTGAGTTCGTGGTCGAGAACCTCGCCGCCGGAGTGGACACAATTCT
>DASPSB010000325.1:0-12820 GCA_035624135.1 Candidatus Acidiferrales bacterium
GCCTACCATCTACAGCGCCCGATGATTCGCCTATTTTTGCGTCCCTGAGACGCCCAGGTGCTTGCCGAAGAACGCCGCCGCCGCGTGATACGCCCGCAGCCAGCTTTCATGCCTCAGAAAGCCGTGAATCTCATCGGGAAAAACCAGTAGTTCCGCTTCCACGCCCTGTTTCCTCAGCGCCTCCATCATCAGCAGCGTCTCGTTGAACGGCACGTTTCGGTCATCGTCGCCCTGAATCAGTAGCACCGGCGAACGCCACGTCTTGATCGCCGTAATCGGCGACGACTCCAGCGCCACCCGCGCCGCATCCGGATTCGCCTGAGGATCGTAAGCGTTCACGAAGTGATGGATTTCGATGTTCCAGTTGTGCACGCCGTGCATATCGACCCCCGCCGCAAATAGGTCCGACGCCCGCGCCAGCCCCAGCGCCGTCAGATACCCGCCGTACGACCCGCCCCACAACCCGATCCGTTTCCCGTCCACGTCCGGCCGGCTGCGCAGATACACGCCCGCGCCCATCACATCATTGAACTCGCTCGCACCTGTCGCGCCGTAATTCAGCGCCTCGCGGAATTCCAGTCCGTAGCCGATCCCGCTCCGGTAATTCACCGCCAGCACCACGTATCCCCGGCTGGCCAGATATTGATTCATTGCATAGGCATTGTGGTAGTAGTCCATGTAATGCCAGCCCAGCAGCATCTCGCGCCGCGAACCGCCGTGGAAAAACACGATCGCCGGCCGCCGCTCCCCCGGCTGGATTCCGGATGGGAGGAACAGTTGCCCATGTATCGCCATTCCGTCCGCCGCCGAAAAAATCACCTGCTGTGGCTCGACCAGCGCTGCCGCAGGAAAATCTGCGGGCAGCGTTTCTGGCGCGAGGTCGCGCACATCGCCCGCCGCGCCAACGATCGCCGCGCGCGCCGGCTTCCGTGCATCGGAGCGCAGCAGCGCGACTGTTTTCCCGTCGCTCGCCACCACCGGCGACCATTCGATTCCTTCCCCTCGCGTCACTGGCTCCGGTTTTCCTTTGTCGGCTCGCACGCGCCACAAGTGGCGCCGGTCAATGTCGTCCTGGTTCGAGGAATAAACGATTTCGCGGCCGCCTGGAGCTGAAGTCACGTGCTCCACCTCGAACTCGCCCGGTGTCAGCAGCTTCGCCGCCCCGCCCCGCATTCCCACCGCGTAGAGATGCGTCCATCCGTCGCCTTCCCATGGGAACACGATGCGGTCGCTCCCGGCCCACACGAGCTGGTCCTCCGCCACCACCGCGCGGAACACGCTGCCTCGTCCCTTTGCCGCATGCCAGATTTCCGTTCCGTTGCCCGTCGTCGCATCCGTCACGCGGATCGACCACGGTTCGCCCTCCCGCCGCGGCCCGAACTCGAAAGCCAGCGTGGAAGCCGGTATCCGGATGAACGCGATCCGCTGCCCCTCCGCCGACCACGCCGGGCTCCGGTCGCGGTCCACGCTCGGATCCATGTAGCGCACGGATTTGTCAGCCAGCGTGTACACCACGATAAAGCTGTGCTCGCCCCGAGTGCTTACGAACGCCAGCCGCGACCCGTCCGGCGACCAGCGCAGCGTCGCCGCACGCCCGCGCATATGGATGAGCTGTGCCGGTTGTGCCGAACCGTCTAGCGTCGCCGTCCACACCTGTCCTTCCTTCAGGTACGCCACTAGATTTCCTTTCGGCGATATTTCCCCGGCGGTCCCTTCCGCCACCTTCTTCGGCTCGCCCGCGGCGGCGGTCCCGCCCGTGCCCGTTGCCGGCCCGCCCGCCGTGGCGGCAATCACCCACAGCGCGTGCGACGGCCCCGCCGGATTGCTCGAAGGATTGGGGTCCGAGCCGCCAGTCTCCAAATCCGCCCCGCGCGTGTACACCAGCCATTGCGCGTCCGGACTCCATCGTAATTCGCCGATATCCACGCCATCGTCCTCTTTATAGAAGGTCGCCTGGTGCACTCTATAACCGCCCGTGTTTGCGGCCTCCCCGGTGCCGGCAGGCTCGGCAATCCAGATGTTTCGCACGCCCGCCGCATTTTGCACCCAGGCCACGCGGCCACCTGCGGGAGCAGCCACGAGATCGGAAGGAAACGGTGAACTCATCACCTGTTCTAGGGAAAAGGGTCCGTCGGCCGCGGCTCTCGAGCCGCGCGGCGCGAGCGCGAAGAGTGCGGAAAGGAATAAAACCAAAAGCAGGGGCAAAGTCACGGCACGATGGCGGTGCACGGGTGAATCCTCCAGGCAAAAATTGACGGCGCTTCCCGCCCAACGGGAAGCTCCGGAATGATACGCCCTCTCGCGGCAACGAGAAACAGCTTCGCACGGTCGTATCGATTTTTCGCTTGACACAGCCTCCGTATCTTTATACATTCAACTGCATAAAATGAGCGCCGCGTGAACAAGCAGAAGACACTCCGCCACGGCCAAATCCTCAAACTGGTCACTCACGAAGCCATCGAGAACCAGGATGCTCTGTGCCGCCGCCTGCGCGCCGGAGGCCTCCGTGTCACTCAGGCCACCGTCTCGCGCGACGTGCACGAGCTGAAGCTCGTGAAAACCGACCACGGCTATCAGCCCCTGCCCGCAGAAGCGGCTCCCGCGCTCCCGCGCATCGCCCGCGAGTCCATCCGCGATCTTCGCCCGGCACAGAATCTGCTTGTGCTGAAAACGCCCCCCGGAGGCGCGCAGTCCCTCGGCGCCGCGCTCGACGCCGCGGGCTGGGCAGAAGTTGTCGGCACCGTTGCCGGCGACGACACGATCTTGGTAATCAGCGGCTCCGAGCGGCAACGCCTCACCGTTCAAAAGCGGCTCCAGGACATGCTCCAATGAGCGATCGGCTTCAGGCTGCAGTGGTCGGCGCCACAGGCTACGCCGGGTACGAACTGGCGCGCCTCCTGCTTCGTCATCCGCGTGTGGATCGCACCGTCTTCTATCTCCGCGACCCGAACGACGCGAAATGTCTCACCGAGATTTTCCCCGCCCTGCGGGGATGGGGCGAAGCACCCGTCCGGAAATTCTCCGCCGAGGCGGTCGCCGCACAGGGCGCGAAGATCGCCTTTCTCGCCACGCCCCACGAGGCTTCTATTGAAACTGTTCCCCTACTGATGGAAACCGGGATGCGCATCGTCGACTTGAGCGGCGCCTTCCGCTTCCCCGGCGGCGAGACGCTCGCGCAATGGTACCGCCTTGAGCCGCCTGATCCGGCCTTGCTTCGCCGTGCCGTGTACGGCTTGCCCGAGCTGTACGGAGCCAAGCTGGCGGACGCGCAATTGGTCGCGAATCCCGGCTGCTATCCCACTGCGGTGATTCTCGGCCTGCGCCCCTTGCTCGACTCCGGCCTCGTCGCGCGCGGCCGCGGCATCGTCTGCGACTGCAAATCCGGCACTTCCGGTGCGGGCAAGGAACCGCGGCGCGATACTCATTTCTGCGAAGTGAACGAAAATTTCCGCGCCTACAAGCTCTTCTCCCACCAGCACACGCCCGAAGTGCTCGAGCATCTGGGTCTGGGCGCGGCCGACGTGATGTTCTCCACTCATCTGCTGCCACTCAGCCGAGGCATTCTCGCCACCCTCTACGCATGGCTCGACTCCCCGGCAAACGCGGAGGACGTCGAATCCGCCTACCGCAGCTATTACGCAGGGCGGGAGATGGTGCGCATTTGGCCCGCGGGGCGCCTGCCCGAGCTTCAACATGTGGTGAATACCAACTTCTGCGACATAGGCTTCGCCCTCGATCCCTCGGGCCGGCGCCTGATGATCGTGAGTTGTCTCGACAATCTCGGAAAAGGCGCTGCGGGACAGGCCGTCCAGAATTTCAATTTGATGAACGGATTCGAGGAGGCGGAAGGTCTGCTATGAGAATCGTCGTGAAGCTTGCGGGAGCGTTGCTCGAGGACGATGCCATCGTTCGTTCGCTCGCCGCGCAGATCGTCGAGCTGGCCGCGCAGCACGAGGTGCTGGTCATCCATGGTGGCGGGCACATTTTCACCGCCACGCTGGCCAAGATGGGCGTCGAAAGCAAATTCTTCGCTGGCCTGCGCATCACCGACCAGCAGACGCGCGATGCGGCCGTCATGGTCTTTGCCGGACTGCTCGGCAAGCGTCTCTCCGCAGCCATCTCCGCTGCAGGCCGTCCCGCGGTCGGAATCTGTGCCGCCGATGCGTTGTGTTTCCAGGCGGAGCCCATGACTCTCGATGGTGCCGCCGCCGATCTTGGCTACGTGGGCTACATCACCGGAGTGAATTCTGGCTTTCTTGAATCGCTGTGGCGCGAAGGAATTGTCCCCGTGGCCGCCTCGCTCGGCGCAGGCGCCGATGGCGAGCTCTTCAACGTCAACGCCGACCACATGGCCGCCGCCTCCGCCGAATTTCTCGGCGCCCAGCGGCTCGTCTATCTCACCGATGTCCCGGGCGTGCTGCACGGTGAGTCCGTCGTGCCCGAAGTCTATCTGGACGACGTCGAAGAGATGATCCGCACTCATCGCGTCACCGGAGGAATGGTGCTCAAGCTGGAGGCTTGCCGCCGGGCCATGGAAGGCGGCGTCGCAGAAATCTCTATCGTGGGCGGAACACCGCCCGGGATGCTGCTCGCTGCTGCCGAGGGCGCCGGCGGCGGCACGCGCATTCGCCAAGGCGCCGCGGAAGCGCCCGCGCCAGAGCCGCTGGCCGTGCGCTTTGCTACCGGAGGCGTGGCGTGAAGCCCTCCGCCTCGCGCACCCGGAAGTCGGCCGTTGCCGCGGCTGCCTCTGCTATTCGCGCTGAGGAACGCCACCTGATGAACACCTACAAGCGCCCGCCGGTGGTGTTCACGCACGGCAAAGGCTGCTACCTCTACGATTCCAATGGGCGCGCCTACCTGGATTTCCTCGGCGGGATCGCCGTCAACGCGCTCGGGCACGCGCATCCGCGCGTCGTCGCCGCTATCCGGCGGGAATCGGCCCGCGCCATCCACATTTCCAACCTCTATCACAATCCCTATCAAGGCCCGCTCGCCGCGAAACTGGCCAAATGGTCCGGCCTCGACCGCGTGTTTTTCACTAACAGCGGCACCGAGGCGATTGAAGGCGCGCTGAAGCTCGCTCGCCTTCACGCCCGCAAAGCTGCAGGCGCCGCGCAGCATCCGCCCCACAAGTTCCTGGCCCTGGAGAACTCTTTTCATGGACGCACCTTCGGCGCTGTCTCCATTACCTCCGCGGCGAAATACCGCGAGCACTTCGCGCCTCTGGTTCCCGGAGTCGAATTCGTCCGCTTTAACGACCTTCAAGATCTGGCCGCTAAATTCGACGGCTCGGTTTGTGCCATCGTCATCGAAACGGTCCAGGGCGAGGGCGGAATCCACCGCGTCAGCGAGGCCTTCTACAAACTCGCTCGGCAACTGGCCACCAGGCGCGGTGCTGCGCTCATCGCCGACGAAATCCAGTGTGGCCTCGGCCGCACCGGGCGTCCCTTTGCCTATCAGAAATTTGCCACGACACCGGAGCTCCTGCCCGATATCGTGGCCGTGGCCAAGCCGATTGCCGCGGGCCTCCCGCTCGGCGCCTTCCTCGCCCGCGAAGAGTTCGCGCAGACGTTTTCTCCCGGCATTCACGGCACCACCTTCGGCGGCGGTCCGCTGGTCTGTGCGGTTGCTCTCGAGGTGCTCTCCATCATCGAGGACGAAAAGCTGATGCAGAATGCCCGCGAGCGCGGCGAAGAGATCTGCGTCGGTCTCGCGGAGATCGCCCTGCGGTACGATCCCATCCGCGAGATCCGCGGTGAGGGACTGATGATCGGCGTCGAGCTGGCTCACGACGGGGGGCCGGCCGTGGAGGCGGCGCTCGCCCAGCGCCTGCTCATCAACTGCACGCACGACCGCACCCTGCGCCTCCTGCCCGCGCTCAACATCACACTGCGCCACGTCGCCGAATTTCTGGGCAAAATGGAACGCGCGCTCGTCAAGTCGCGTCCCAAGCCGCAGTTCGCGCATCCCACCGGAATCTCCCCGGTCGGGACCCAGCCTGCGGTCCACGCATCATTCGTCTCTGCTCACGGCCACCGTGCCCCCCTGGGCGGGCAGGCGTTGGCCGCCGCGGCACACGCGGAGAAAGGCTGAGCCATGGCCGTCGCTTCTGTTGCCACCACTCCCCCGCGGGACCTCATTACAGGTTCGGAGCTCAGCCCTGCGCAGCTCCACTCGCTCCTGCAACTTGCCGCGGAGGTCAAGGCGCATCCCGAGCGATTCCGCGGCGCGCTCAGCCGCAAATTCCTGGCGCTCCTGTTCGAAAAGCCTTCGCTCCGCACCCGCGTTTCTTTCGAAATTGGCATGCAGAGCCTCGGCGGCGGCTCCGTCTTTCTCGACTACAGCGCCGCGCGCATGAGCGAACGCGAAACGGTCAAAGACCTGGCGCGCAACCTCGAACGCTGGGTGCACGTCATCGCCGCGCGCACTTATCTCCAGAGCACCATCGAAGAGCTCGCCGCCAACGCTGCGATTCCCGTCATCAACGGCCTCAGCGACCGCTATCATCCCTGCCAGATCCTCGCCGATTTTCAGACGCTCGAGGAACGCTTCGGCAGTCTGCGCGGCTTCAAACTGGCCTTCGTCGGCGACGGCAACAACGTCTGCCATTCCCTGCTTCTCGCCGGTGCGCGTTTGGGCGTTAACCTGAAAATCGCCACGCCTCCCGGCTATCGTCCCGATCCCGCCGTCGTCGCAGAGGCGCGCCTCGCCGCGAAGGAAACCAAGGGACGCATCGAGCTGCTCACCGAGCCTGCCGAAGCCGTTTCCGGTGCGCAGGCCGTATACACCGACGTCTGGGCCAGCATGGGACAGGAGAACGAAGCCTCCGAGCGCGAAAAAGTATTCGCCGGATATCAAGTCAACGATGCGCTCCTGGCCCACGCCCTGCCCGACGCCGTCTTCATGCACTGCCTCCCGGCGCACCGCGGGCTCGAAGTCACCGAAGCGGTGCTCGAATCGTCCCGCTCGATCGTTTACGATCAGGCGGAAAACCGCATGCACGCGCAGAAAGCGCTGCTGCTCACCCTGCTGGCCTGATCCGCCGGCAGACCGGTTACACAGGAGACCGAATTGACTCAGAATTCCGGAAAACAGAAACCGTCCGCGCGAAAAGTCGCGCTCGCCTATTCCGGCGGCCTCGACACCTCCATCATCATTCCCTGGCTCAAAGAAAATTACGGCTGCGAGGTTGTGGCCATGATCGGCGACGTCGGCCAGCAGGAAGATCTCGAAGCCGCCCGCAAGAAGGCCTTGGCTACCGGTGCCTCCGCCGCGTTCGTCGAAGATCTGCGCGAAGAGTTCGTCACGCAGTACATCTGGCCCACTCTGCGTGCCGGCGCCGTCTACGAGCACAGTTATCTGCTCGGCACTTCGATGGCCCGGCCCGTTCTCGCCAAGCGCCAGGTGGAAGTGGCGCGCCGCACCGGCGCCGACGCGCTCGCCCACGGCTGCACCGGCAAAGGCAACGATCAGGTGCGCTTCGAGCTGACCTATAAAGCGCTCGCCCCCGACCTCAATATCATCGCGCCCTGGCGCGAGTGGAGCATCGATTCCCGCGAGGACGCGCTCGACTACGCCCGCTCGCACGGCGTACCCGTCGAGCAATCCCTCAAGAACATTTACAGCCGCGACCGCAACCTCTGGCACCTCAGCCACGAGGGCGGCCTGCTCGAGGATCCCGCCAACGAGCCCGAAGAAGCCATGTGGCAATGGATCACCGCGCCCTCGCGCGCCCCCGAGTCCGCAGCCGAAGTGGAGATCGCCTTCGAAGAAGGCACGCCCATCTCGATGAACGGCAAATGGCTCGCCGGCGCCGCGCTCATCGACCAGCTCAACTCCCTCGCCGCCGCGCATGGTATCGGCCGCGCCGACATCGTCGAAAACCGCCTCGTCGGCATGAAATCCCGCGGGGCCTATGAAACGCCCGGCGGCACGCTACTCGTCCGCGCTCATCGAGAACTCGAAGCCCTCTGCCTCGACCGCGAGACCGCGCATTTCTCCTCCCTCCTCGCCCACCGTTACGCCGAGATGGTTTATTACGGCCTGTGGTTCACCGAGCTGCGCGAATCCCTCGACGCCTTTTTCCGCCGCGCCCAGCAGCGCGTCACCGGCAGCGTCCGCCTCAAGCTCCACAAGGGAAATCTCACCGTCGTTTCACGCCATTCGCCTCTCTCGCTCTATCAAAAAGATCTCGCCAGTTTCACCATGGGACGCTACAACCCCCAGTTCGCCGAAGGGTTCATCAATCTCTTCGCTCTCCCCGTGACCCTGCCGGCGCCCGCCCGCCAGGGCAGGCCCGCCGCAAAAAGCGCCTCGGGTGACAAGAAGTGAGGCCTTCCGATGGAAAAATGTGGGGCGGACGTTTCGATGAGCCGCCCGACCGCGAGTTTGACCGCTTCCAGCGTTCACTCGCTTTTGACGCTGCGCTCCTCCCCCAGGAAATTGCCGCAAGCCGCGCCTGGGCCTCCGCTCTCGCCGCCGCAGGAATACTGACCGGCGCGGAAGCGCTGACGATTCGCTCCGCTCTTGACGAAATCGGCCGTGCCGCCCAAAACGATCCCGCGAGCATCTTGGCTTCCGACGCCGAGGATGTGCACAGCTTTGTCGATTCGGCGCTCATCGCCTGCATCGGCGAACTCGGCGCCAAGCTCCACACCGGCCGCAGCCGCAATGAGCAAGTCGCGACGGACCTGCGCCTCTATCTTCGCGAAGCCGCCCGCGAAGCGCGTGCCGCCCTCGCCGCTCTCCTCCGCGCCCTCGTCGGCCTTGCCAGCCGCCACGAGTCCGCCGTCATGCCCGGCCTCACCCACATGCAGCCCGCCCAGCCCATCCTTTTTTCCCATTTCGTGCTCGCCCACGCCGAAGCCTTTTTCCGCGATGCCGCCCGGTTCGCCGATGCCGCGCGCCAGGCTGATTACTGCGTCCTCGGCTCGGGCGCACTGGCCGGCGCCGCGTTCTCCATCGATCGCCACGCCATCGCCCGGGAGCTCGCGTTCACCCGCATCACCGCCAACAGCCTCGACGCGGTCGGCGACCGCGATTTCGCTGCCGCCTACCTTTTCGCCCTCGCTCTCACGGCCGCGCACCTTTCGCGCCTCGCTGAGGATTTCATCCTCTTCGCCTCCTCCGCGTTCGGCTGGCTGGATTTGCCCGACGCCTATTCCACCGGCAGCAGCCTCATGCCCCAGAAAAAAAATCCCGATTGCTGGGAGCTGATTCGCGGAAAGACCGGCCGCGTTTACGTCGCTCTGTTCGGTCTGCTCACCGCGCTCAAAGGCCTGCCTTCCAGTTACAACCGCGACCTCCAGGAAGACAAGGAGCCGCTCTTCTCCGCGCATCACCAGACGCTCTCCATGCTTCGCGTCGCGGCCGGCGCCGTCGCCGCCACGAAAGTCCGCCAAGACCGCATGCGCGCCGACGCAGGCCCGGAGTTGCTCGCCACAGAAGCCGCCGATTATCTCGTCCGCAAGGGTGTTCCCTTCCGCCACGCGCACGAGATTGCCGGCCAGGTCGTCCGCGAGGCCGAACGCGCCCGCACACCCTGGACCCAATTGCCTCTCGACGCCCTCCAGCGCTTCTCACCGCTTTTCGCCGCGGATTTGCCGGCATGCCTAACGCTCGAAGCCGCGCTCGCTCGCCGCGATGTGCCCGGTGGCACTGCTCCCGCGCGCGTGCGCCAGGCCATCGCCGACGCCGAATCGCGCTTGGCGCAATTGGAAGCCGGCGCATGAAAACCAGCCGCGCGCATCCCCGCGAAATCTGATGAACGGAACACTCCTGCTCCCTCGCGGATTCCGGTTTGGCGGCGCCTCTTGCGGGCTGAAGCGCAGCGGCGCGCCCGATCTCGCGCTCGTCCTCGCAGACGCAACCGCCTCCGTTGCCGCCGCGTTCACCTCCAACCTCGTTCGCGCCGCGCCCGTGCTTGTTTCCGAGGATCACGTTCACCGCAGCCGCGGCCGCATGCGCGCCATCATCGTCAATTCCGGCAACGCCAACTGTTGCACCGGCGCTGCCGGCCTCGCGGCCGCGCGCCTCATGGCGCAAGCCATGGCCGCCGAGATCGGCTGCCGCCGCGAAGAGGTTTTTGTCTCTTCCACGGGCGTGATTGGCGTTCCGCTGAAGGTGGAGAAAATCGTTTCGGCGGTTCCCGGCCTGCTGCCCGCGCTCGGCTCGGGTCCGGAAGCGTTTGCCTCTCTCTCGCGCGGCATCCTCACCACCGATACGCGCCCCAAGACGGCCTCTGCCTCCGTCCGCATCGCCGGCCGGACGGTTCGCATCGCCGGATGCACCAAGGGCGCCGGAATGATCGCTCCTCAATTCCGCCGGCCGCACGCCACCATGCTCGCTTTCCTCCTCACCGACGTCGCGATTTCCCCCGCGCTCCTCCGTCGCGCCCTCGGCGAGGTGATCGGGCTCACCTTCAACTCCATCACCGTGGATGGCGATACTTCGACCAACGATACGGTTGCGGTATTTGCCTCGGGCGCTTCCAGCGCGCGCATCGCGGGCGCCCGCGGCCCGGATTTCCGCAATTTCGTCCGCGCCCTCGAACGCGTTTGCCGTTCGCTCGCGCTCCAGATCGTGGCCGATGGCGAGGGCGCCCGCCACGTGATCGAAATAGACGTGCGTCGCGCCCCCGATGATCGCGCCGCTGCCGCGGTCGCGCGAACCATTGCTCATTCGCCGCTCGTCAAAACGGCTCTCGCCGGCGCCGACCCCAACTGGGGCCGCATTCTGGCTGCGGCGGGCCGTGCCGGCGTTCCGTTCGATCCAGCGAAAGCATCCATCACCCTGGCCGGCGTCCCCGTATTTCGCCGCGGCCGCCCGCTGCCCTTCGACGAGAGGACGGCGCACGCCGGCATGGGCCGTCACGAGTACACGATGCGCGTGGATTTGGCCGCCGGGCGCGGCCGCGCCTGTATCTGGACCTGCGAGCTCTCCGAAGGCTACGTCCGCATCAACGCCGACTACCGCACGTAGGGCCCATCCCTCGCAGTGTCATCCCGAGTCCCGATACCTCGGGACGAGGCCTGCCTGCCGCAGGCAGGGATCTGTTTTTCATTGCGAAGCGGCTGCCCCCGCGTTTCCCGCTACTCCCCCCACTTCCAATCCTTGAATTCGTCCCGCAGCCGCGACTTCATGAATTTCCCCACCGACGTCCGCGGGATGGACTCGACGAACACAATCGCATCCGGCAACTGCCATTTCGCGAATTTTTCCGCCAGCAGGGCCAGCAGCTCGCGCCGCAATTGCTCGTCGCTCGTTTCTACGCCGTCTTTTTTCACCACCGCAGCCAGCGGACGTTCCTGCCATTTCGGGTGCGGCAGGCCAATCACGGCGGCTTCTTTGACCGCCGCATGTGCCATCAGCGCGTTCTCGAGCGCCACCGAGCTGATCCATTCCCCGCCCGATTTGATTACGTCTTTCGTGCGGTCCGCGATCCGCACGTACCCTTCCGGATCGATCGTGGCCACGTCGCCCGTCCGGAACCAGCCGTCCTCCGACCAGCGGTCGCCCGCTTCCGGCATGTTGTAGTAGCTCTCCGCCACAAACGGCCCGCGCACCTGCAGTTCTCCCGACGTTTTCCCGTCCCAGGGCGCTTCGCCGTCCGGCGTCACCACGCGTGCTTCCACCATCGGAAACGGAATGCCCGCCAGCGCCCGCACGTGCAGCTTCTCTTGCGGCCCGAGGCCGCCGAGCGTGCTTTTCACATACGCGGTCGTCCCTGCCGGAGTCATCTCCGTCATGCCCCACGAGCAGCGCAGTTCGATTCCTACCCGCTCGCAGCGGCCGATCAGTGCTTCCGGCGTGGCCGCGCCTCCCGACGTGGCGTGGAAGCCCGGCAAAATTTTCCATTTTCCCGGATGCCTTTCGAGCTGCTCCGCGATTCCCATCCAGATGGTGGGCACCGCCGCGGCGTAGGTGGCCCGCTCGCCGTCAATCAGCTCCAGCAGGCTCACTGGATCGAGATACGGCCCCGGCAGCACCAGCTTCGTGCCCAGCATCGCCGCAGCCTGCGGCAGTCCCCAGCAATTCGCGTGGAACATCGGCACGATCACTACTGCCGTGTCCGCCTGCCCGATGCCGAACCCCTCCGCCAGCGCCACGGCCAGCGAGTGCAGCACGAGCGCGCGATGCGAGTACGCCACTCCCTTCGGCTGGCCCGTCGTCCCGCTGGTGTAACACATCGCTGCCGCCTCGTTTTCATCCACGTCCGGATAGCGGAAATCGCCAGGCGCGGCCTCGGAGACGAGCTCTTCATAGTTCAGATAGCCAGGAGGCACGGCTTGGCCCGAGGTCGGCACCACGCACACGCGTTCAATGGGACACCGTGCGCGGAATTTTTCATAGTTGGGCACCAGCACGTCGTCAAGGAGCAGGAACCGGTCACCCGCATGGGTTGCGATCTGCGTCAGTTCATCTCCCGAGAGCCGCAGGTTGAGGGTGTGTACGATTCCGCTCGCGGCGGGGACTCCGAAATACGCTTCTACATGTTCGCGATGATTCCAGCACAGCGTGGCTACGCGGTCGCCCGGCTTCAGTCCTGCGCGGAGCAGGCCGGCAGCCAGCGCGCGGGCGCGCCGGTACATGTCGCCGTATGTCGAACGGAGGAGCGAATGGTCCGGCCGCCGCGAGACAATCTCCACCTTCGGAAATAGTTTTCCCGCGCGCTCCAGGATCGAAAAGAGCGTCAGGGGAAACGGCATCATCGTTCCGCGCATAGGACCCACGCCGTCAATGAAGAAATGCTCGGAGATACTACCACTGCGTGAGCGCAGCTGGTGACCGGTGAGCGGCGGCTGGCACAATCCTCGTTGAG
>DASPSB010000328.1:0-3889 GCA_035624135.1 Candidatus Acidiferrales bacterium
GCCTACCACGCGCCGCCCCGCCCAGCGTTTCTCTGCGAGCGGGGGTGCCTCGCCACTGCCTCCGCACGCAGCCACTTCGCCGACGAATTCATGTCCCAGCGTCCCGCGGAAGTTGTGATACCCCCGCAGGATCTCCAGGTCTGTGCTGCAGATTCCCGCCAGCCGTACGCGCACCAGCGCCCAGCCGGACAGGAGTTCCGGCGGCGCCTTGCTTCGAACAATTAGCCTTTTCCCCTCGATTCGCGCGGCCAGCATCTTCGCGCCTTTTGCGTTCACCGCAGGAGAACCGCCGATGCTGCCTTGACGCGGATGCTCAAGGCGTGCCCTTGAGCTTTCTGTAGAAAAATCCGATTGCCTGTGCACACCCGCCTAGGAACAGGACGACTCCTGCGAGAAACAGCGATGCGTAGGTCACCGTGGCCACGCTCTCCACAACTCCCCGGCGCTCGACGCTGAAAAACGCCACATAGGAACAGAAGGACAGCGACATCCCGCCCAGCATAGTGAGGAGAACACGCCTCAGACCGGGCCCCAGATGCTTTTCAGGCTCGGTCTGGCTCTCCGGCGGTTCTGCCATCGCGCCGCCTTCCAACGGGTCATGCACCGGTAGTGCGACTCAGCGCTGCCACCAGAGCGTCCATGAGCGCCGATTCCTCCGCCGGGTCCACGGTGCGGAGATCGAGCAGCAGACGCCCGTCTTCGATGCGCGCGATTACCGGCGCCGGGCCGGCAGCGGATTGCCGCAGGCTCGCCTCAATTTCTTCCGCGGAAAAACGCAACGTGGAAACGCGCACCAGATGTGTCGCCAGATGCTGGTCCGGCGTTGAGCCTCCGCCTGCCACCGACTGCCCGGGCGTTACTTCGATTTCTACCTCGCTCGTCGGCAGGCGAACGGCAAGGGCAGCGGAAAACGCGCGGGCTCGCCTCTCGATTTCTTCCGCCGGCAATCGAATCATGCGCAACGTTGGAATTTCGTCGAGCGTACCGCGCACGATCGCAGAGAGCGTCGCCTCCATCGCCGCAATTGTCAGTTTGTCTACGCGCAGAGCCCGATAGAGCGGATTCCGGCGGATGCGCTCGACCAGTGCTCGGCGCCCCGCAATGATCCCGGCCTGCGGCCCGCCCAGAAGTTTGTCGCCGCTGAAAGTGATTACATCCGCCCCCGCGGCAATGCTGGCTTGCGCCGTGGGTTCGTCCAAGCCGTAGGGAGTCAGGTCCACGAGGCATCCTGAGCCGAGGTCTTCATACACCGGCACGCCCGCGTGGCGCGCGAGCGCGACAAGCTCGGCAAGAGTGGGGCGCCCGGCGAAGCCGACAATTCGGAAATTCGATGGATGCACAGACATCAGCAGTCGCGTGTCCGAGCCGATTGCCGCTTCATAGTCCGCCAGATGCGTTCGGTTCGTCGTGCCCACCTCTCGAAGCACCGCGCCGCTCGCTGCCATGATGTCAGGAATCCGGAA
This sequence comes from Candidatus Acidiferrales bacterium, assembly GCA_035624135.1. Classification (GTDB taxonomy): domain Bacteria; phylum Acidobacteriota; class Terriglobia; order Acidiferrales; family UBA7541; genus JOPF136. Next base: position 1,464 of record DASPSB010000328.1, read on the forward strand.
CCCGTCGCCGATTTCGATCAGCTCGCCGCGCGAGACAATTGCTTCGCCGCCGCGTGCCAGCGCATGGAGCACCAGAAAGACGGCCGCGGCATTGTTGTTGACCACCAGCGCCGCCTCCGCCCCGAGGACTCGGGCAATCAGTCGGGCTGTGTGTGCGTCGCGTTTGCCGCGCTGTCCAGCCGCCAGGTCATACTCGAGGTTGGAGTAGCCGCGCGCGCATTCTGCCAGATGCCCGAGCGCGGCCCCCCCGATCGGCGCGCGCCCCAGATTCGTGTGCAGAACGACGCCGGTCGCATTGATCACTGCGCGCAGCGAGAAGGAGGTGTCGCGGGCCGCCTCGTCCCGCACTGCCTCCTCCAGTACCGCGATGTCCAGACTGCCCTCCCGGAGCTCTGCCCCCAGCGAGATTTCCGCCCGCAAGCGGTCCAGCACCGCCCGGGCGGCGGTCAGCACAACCGCGCGCCCGGACCGCGCCGCAAGCTCCTCGAGCCCGGGACGGCGCAGTAGTTCGTCCACCGACGGCAAGCGGCGCAGTAAGGCAGCCGGATCGGGTTCTTTCGGCGGCATCAGAACTCCATTCCAGCACGCGGTCTCACCGCGCGCAACCAGTGCCTGTCCCGCGTTACCGCATAGGCACGGCGGTTGACCCTGTCCACTCCAGGTTCTAGGATGGATGACGCCTGCCCTCACGCCCTTATGGACAAAATCGACGAGGACTTGGGCCAGCTCGAGCGGGACATCCGCGCCCTGAAAATCGAGTACGAACAGTACTTCGGCGGGGGCCGCTCCCGTCCCCCCAACGACACCATCTGGCGCATCGAGCAGCTCATTAAACGCTATTCTGAGCGCGGCGCGGACATGTCCTACGGCCAACGCTTCCGCTACAACAATTTGGCGCAGACCTTCGCGAAGTATCAGGACATTTTCCGCAAACGCATGAAGGCCAAGGAAGAAGGCACGGTGCAGCGCCATTACGGCGCTGCCGCTCGCGCGATTGAAGAGGAGCGCATGCGTGCAGCCCCGCCCCCTCCTCCGCCACCTCCATCGCAGGCGCCCGCCGCTGCGCCGGTCGCGGCCGCAGCCGCGTCTCCTCGGCCCCCGCGCCGGAGCGCCTCGGAGCTGGTGGGCGAACCGGGGGGTTATGTGGTGGCCTGTTCCGATCCGGACCGCGAGCGCGAAAAGGTGCAGGACCTCTACACCGTGCTCCTCGAGGCCAAGAAGAGCGCGGGAGAGAAAACCGACGCGCTCACCCTCGAGAATTTCACCTCCTTCGTCCGCCAAAAAACCGCGCAGCTTAGGCAACAAGCCAAGTGCGACGCGGTCGAGTATGCCGTGCAAATCGAGAATGGCCAGATTAAATTGAAGGCTCGCGTCAAGGGACAGTAGTTCCTGCTGTCTGCCCTCGACATTCCCTCGCGCTTCATTTCCTCTGCCGGAGGCGCGCCCTGCATTCACAGGCCTGCGCGGCGGCGTTCGCGCGTAGAATGTGGGGGTTTTCTTGGGGCAGGTCCGCACCTCGGGCCCGCGGAGCCAGGCACCGTACGGTGCATGGCGGAGGTTTGAATGGCGATCGAACGCGCATTGGTGAGTGTGTACGACAAAACGGGAGTCGTGGAATTTGCTCGACAGCTCACTGGTCTCGGCGTTCATTTGCTCTCGACGGGCGGAACAGCCAAGTTGCTCCGCGATGCGGGCCTCCACGTGCAGGACGTCGCTGAGTTGACGGGCTGGCCGGAGATGCTGGGCGGCCGCGTCAAGACTTTGCACCCCAAGGTGCACGGCGGAATTCTCTTCAGGCGCAGTGTCGCTGGCGACAGGGAAGAGGCGACGCGGCACAGCATCGCCCCGATTGATCTTGTGGTCGTGAATCTCTATCCCTTCGAAGCCACGGCGGCAAAGCCCGGCCTGACGGCGGAAGAGTTGGTCGAAAACATCGACATCGGCGGCCCGACCATGCTGCGCAGTGCCGCGAAGAATTTTGAGAGCGTCGCCGCGGTCTGCGACCCTGCCGATTACGCTGCGGTCGCGAAAGAATTGACGGAGAGCGCTGGACGCGAATTGACGCTGGCCACGCGTCTGCGCTTGGCGCGCAAGGTGTTCGCCGCCACATCACGTTACGACGGATTGATTACCATGGAACTGGAACGGTTGGCGGTCGAGAACGGACACTTGGCCCTGGGCGCGCATCCCGTTCTGCCGGAGCGGGTGCACGCTGCATTCGTGCGGCAGCAAGAAATGCGTTACGGGGAGAATCCCCACCAGCAGGCAGCCCTCTACGTTCCAGCCGCTCGGCCTCCCGTTGGACTGGCGGGCGCCCGCCAATTGCAGGGCAAGGAGCTGTCGTACAACAACCTGGTGGACCTCGATGCTGCGTGGAAGCTGGTGCGTGAGTTCGACCAACCCGCCGCAGCCATCATCAAGCACAA
>DASPSB010000348.1:0-5041 GCA_035624135.1 Candidatus Acidiferrales bacterium
CCTCGATTTCACCAAGCCGGTCGAGCTGCACTTGGAAGAAACGGCCCTTTCCGAACTCGTTGGGGAAGTGCTGGCTTTGGCCCGGCCGCAGATTGAACGGGCGGGCGTTCGCGCCAGTGTTTCACAGCCGGACACGCTCCCGCCGGTGCGCGTGGACCGCGCGCTTTTCCAGCAGGCCCTGATGAATCTGGTACTCAATGCCTGCGAAGCCATGAAGCAGGGTGGCAAGCTGGAGATTACGCTGCGGCGCAAGGGTGAAATGGCGGAAATCCGCGTTGCGGACACGGGACATGGGATCGCTCCCGAGCATCGTCGAAGGATTTTCGAACTGTTCTTCACCACGCGGCCGTCGGGCAGCGGCCTGGGGCTGGCCACTGCATTTCGCATTGTGCAGATTCACAACGGTTCGATAGACTTCGAATCCGAGCCAGGCAAAGGAACCACGTTCCTCGTGGAGTTGCCGCTGGCCCGCTGAGACGCCATGCCGCCCAGCACACAACGCGTCCAGGCGGCTGTGCTCCTGCTTGCATGCGCGGGAGCCATCGCCTGCCACCACGCGACAGCCCACGCAGCAGCGCCTGCGAACGAGACGCCTGCCGCAGAGAGCCCGCAGCCCGCGACTGCGAAACCGGCAGCTTCGGAGGCGGGAGCAGCACCGGCGCCCGCAAACCCAGCTCCCTCGAAGCCCACCTCGGAGAGCGCGCCCGCTTCTCCGCCCGCGACGAAGCCGGTCGAGCCGAAGCCGCACGCGGTCACTCCGGCGCCAACTTCGCCTGTGGAAACACCCGCGCCCGCGCCCAAACCCGCCCCACCGCAAATCACGCTGCGTATGTCGCCTGCGGAAGAGGCGGAATTGAAAAGCCAGACACAAAAATCGATCGCGGAGGCGGAAGCCAATCTGCGGAAGGCCTCCGGCCACGATCTCAACGACACGCAGCGCGATATGGTCGAGAAAATCCAGAATTTCCTCGCCCAGGCGCGCGAAGCCAGTGAAATTCCGGATTGGAGCCGCGCGCGCATCCTCGCGGAGAAGGCCCGGTTGCTCTCCACGGAACTGGTGAACTCGCTGTGATGAAATCCTACGACGTGATCGTGGCAGGCGCCGGGATTATCGGCTCCTCGGTGGCCCGGGAATTGGCGCGGCGTGGCCTGCACGTGCTGGTTCTCGACCGCCAGGAGCCGGGAAAGGAAGCCTCCTGGGCTGCTGCCGGCATGCTTACGCCCGCGGCGGAATCGGTCGAGGCTTTGCCGCTCGTGGAATTCGCGAAAGCCAGCTTCGCGCTGTACAACGAATTCGTCCAGCAGGTCGAGCAATCCACGGGACGCGCAATCGATTACCGCCGCGAAGGCGCTCTCGAAGTATTTTTTGGCGATGGCGCGGAAGATCGCCGCGCGGCCTGGCTCGCAACATTTCGCGGCAGCGGTTTCGAGCCCAAGCCCCTGAGCGCGGCCGACCTGCGACGGATGGAACCCGCGCTGGCGGCGGACGCGGCGGCGGGGGCGCTCCTGGCGGACGAAGGCGCCGTGGATAACCGCCAATTGTCGGAGGCGGTTGCGGAAGCCGCGCGGCGCGAGGGAGCAAAATTGCGGGGGGGCGTCGAGGTGACTGGCATCGTTTCCGCAGACGGCCGTGCGACAGGCGTCGAGACGCGCCAGGAACGCATTGCTGCAGAGCACGTGGTGATGGCCGCAGGATCGTTCACCGCGCAGATCAGAGGCGCGGAGCGCTACGCCCCTACGGTTCCTGCGCGCGGCCAGATGGTTGCTCTGTCGCCGGCGTCGCAGGGGTTTGGGCTGCCGGTCCGGCGCGTGGTGCGCGGCCCGGCCTACCTGGTTCCGCGCGCCGACGGCAGGCTGTTGGTGGGCGCGACGGTGGAACATGTGGGCTACGAAAAAGCGGTGACCCCGGGAGGGATCGGCCGGCTGCTGACCGATGCCGTGCGCATGGTCCCCGCGCTGGCGAGCGCACCCATCGTGGAAACCTGGAGCGGCCTTCGCCCGGACACACCGGACCACCTGCCCATATTGGGCCCGACAGATGTCGAAGGCTTGTGGTTCGCCACGGGACATTTTCGCAATGGAATCCTGCTGGCGCCGGGCACTGCGCGCGCCCTCGGCGAGTGGATTACGGAAGGAAAAACGAGCCTGCCTGTCGAGAGATTCTCTGCGATGCGGTTCGCCCATCGCGCACAATCCCTGGCGCGTTGATCGGCGAGTTCCGGCTACCCGGTCGCGCCACGCCGCGAACGAGTCAGTGACTCCGCGGGCCGGCGAGGCTCGTGGCACGGCCCAGGTCCGTAAATTGAACGCGAGCGGAATCGAGCAGGATCGGCCGATCCAATACCACGTCCAGGGAGGTGCCGCGGGGCAAATTCACCTCTGGGCCGCGTGTCAGCATGACGGCAGCGAGACCCACAGCCGCACCCACGCCCGCGCCAATTCCCGCTCCCTTCGCGCCGCCGGTGATAGCCCCGATAGTTGCGCCGCCTGCGGTTGTCTCTCCAATCGTTCTGGCGTCGCCGGACTTGTTGGTGTTGCCTTTGATCTTCCCCTCTTTGTCCACGGTATCAGCGCCGCCGTCGCTGGCGTCATTCGGAGTTGCGAGCAAACTTACGGCATATCCATTGGGCAGAATCATATTGGTCAGGCGCAGCATGATTTCGCCGCGGCCCTTCACACGACCCGGCCGTTTCGCTTCCGTGATCTCGCCGCTCACGTACGTGCCTGCGGGGATCACGATGCGGCTGTCCACCAGGATGGGGTACACGGTTTCGAGATACACCGGATCGCCCGGCTTCGCGTTGCGCGTGGAAATGCCGTTGTGCAGGACAAGCGGAAGATGCGTGCCGACGGGCACCTGAATCTGCTTCGTTTCCGCGGCGGGCGCGGCCCCAACCGGTTGCGGCGGTGCAGGAGCAGCCCCTGCAGGCTGTTGCGCCAGCGCTGGGGGCGGGGCGGGAGGCTGAGTTGGGCCAGGTGGAGCATTTTGCGCACTGAGCACTCCGTAGCAGCCGAGCGTGGCGCCGAGCATCAGCAGCGGGAGGGATTCCCTTCGTCTCATGCACTTCCTTTCATACGGCTTTGCTCTTCGTCCGATGCATGCCGGTGTAGGCGAGATGCTTTCGCGCGCACCACCAAAACTCCGTGGGAACAAAGCCAGCCGCACGCAGAACGCGCTCCAGTATTACGGCAGGATACGCTCGGCGAACCACGGATACCAGCCCCAGGGTGAGCGCGTTTCGAGTGTGGTCGCAGTAGGCTGCCATTCCAAAGGCGAGGGCACAGGCAGCGTCACTCCTGTCCTACCACGTGATGCCCTGCTGCTTGAAGAATTTCGGCCGCACTCTCCAGCGCTTCGCTCCGCACGAAGAGGTAGTCCGTGTCGTATGTGGCCAGGACGGAAATGCTGATGCCGGCTTCGGCCAGCGGTCCAGCGACCGCAGCGATCACGCCGGTCTCGTTGAAGTCAAACGGCCCCACGAGTTGGAGTGCGCGCCAGCCCCGGGCGGCACGCACGTCCTGCGGCACGGCAGTTTCATCGCAATAGATGGAAAGCTCGTCTTCGGCACGGATGGTGGCTGTGAATCCACGCCGGGGAAGCCAAGCGGGAATCGGCTCCTCCGGCTCGAGCCGGCAAATCGCAAACGCAGCGGGCAGCAGGCGCAGGGTGAGCCGGCGTGCGTTCATCTTGGCCGGTACGCTATTCCCGGCGCTGTCGGCTGTCAATGGCCCGCGCCGGCCGAGGCTGCGGTGCGGATGTTGACGCGCGCGAGCGTTCTTCGTAGGCTCGGGCCGGGGAGCGTGCGATGGCAAAGCTGGCATTGGTTTACGGCATGCGCCTATTTCCCGCCGATGAACTCGCGGAAGTGAAGAGCGCGCCTGTGGCGCTCCGGGGCGGACGCACTGGGCAGATCACCATGCATCTGATCGAAGGCAGCAAAGAAGAAATCGAAAAGCAGTTGGATGAATCTATCCAGACCTTCTTCGAATTGTATCCGGAGATCTGACAGCCGCCGGGACGACTGCGCGGGCGGCTACAGCAGGACCACGGTCTGCCCGGTGAGTTCGAATCGTTTGCGGCAGCGCAGATTGCGACAGGCCACCAAATCGTCCACGCGGACCATGTAGGTTCGCGCCTTCTCGAACTTGGCGCGGTCTTCGCTCGTTGCTCCGGCCGGCAGGCGGTCTTTCTTGGTGCGCACCTTCCAGCGGATGGGAAACGTGCTCTCCTGTCGGCAATGCGGGCAGATCAGCGTGAGTTGTTTCGTCTCTTCCTTTTCGTTGTAGAAGTTGCGTTCGTCCATTGCCGCCGCTCCTGCAGCCAGCAGCACGATAGCGCCTCCGGACACGCACCGCAACGGGTCACCCACATATCCTCTGCTACCCTGTGTCCCAACTGACCTTTTCGCAGGGTCCGCGCTCCAGAAAATCGCGTTTCATGCCGATACACATGAGGGAGTGTCTGCGCCTTCGTGTCCCGTTTTGTGACAGTCCGCGCGTCTCGATGTCCGCTGCTATGGCTCGTCCTCACAGCCGTGACTGCCCTGCCCGCAGGGGCATTCCCGGCAGGCGACGACTCGGCTTCGCAGATTCGCGCGCTCCTCAATTCGAACAACCCGCAGGGCGCGCTGGGCGTGGCGGAGAAGTGGATGGCCGCAGCTCCGAGCGATATGGACGCGATTGGCTGGCACGGCCGTGTCCTCTTGCGCCTGAACCGGCTGCCGGAAGCGGAAGCCGACTTCCGCAGCGTCCTCGCAGCCGAGCCACACGACGCCGACGCGCAACTGGACCTGGCAAGGATCCTGCGCCGCCAGAACCACCTGGAAGACGCGCTCGGGCTTTTGAAGCAAGCGCATGCGGAGGATCCGAAGCGCTCGGACGTTTTGGATGAAGAGGGCCGCGTGCTCCGCTCGCTCGGTCGCATGCACGAGGCGCGTGAGGCGTTTGAGCAGGCACGCCTGCTCGCGCCCGAGGATGCAGACGCACGCGAGGGTCTGGAGTCTACAGAGGAGCCGCCGCGTCACGAATTCCACGTGGGCAC
>DASPSB010000356.1:0-13679 GCA_035624135.1 Candidatus Acidiferrales bacterium
CCGCTCGTGGAGGTTGTCCCGCTGCAGCTTTTCGCATATCACTTTGCCGCGCTACACGGCTGCGATGTGGACCATCCGAGAAATCTCGTGAAAGCCGTGGTGACAAACTAGAATCAGCGCACTGGGGCGGCCGCACCGCTGACACGCCTTGGAGGTCCATCGGAGAACCATGGGAGGAGAGCCCGCAGCCGACAGCGCGAACAAGGGAAACGCTGGGCCGCATCTTCGCAGACAACTTACGTTGTGGCATTTGGTGGTGTACGGACTGATCGTGGTCCAACCCACGGCGCCGATGCCGGTGTACGGCGTAGTGAGCGAAACTGCACACGGCCATGTGGTGACCACGATTTTGATCGCCATGGTGGCGATGATGTTCACCGCGGTGAGTTACGGGCGGATGGCGCGCGCGTATCCAAGCGCGGGGTCGGCGTACACATACGTGGGCCGCGAGCTGCATCCCGCTCTGGGCTATGTGACCGGGTGGAGCATGGGCATGGACTACATGCTGAACCCGCTGATTTGCACGATCTGGTGCGGCCAAGCGGCCAGAAATTTCGCACCGCAGATCCCCTATCCGATTTGGGCCGTGTTTTTTGCGGCACTGTTTACGGCACTGAACCTGCGTGGGGTGAAGACCTCTGTGCGTATCAACGAACTGCTGGCCGGGACCATGGGGCTGGTGGTGGTGGTGCTTTTCTACTGTGTGTGGCGGTACGTGTGGGCGCTGCCGCCGCAGGGGCCTGGATTTCTCACGCATCCCTTCTACGATCCGGCCACGTTTTCCGCACAGGCGGTGTTCACCGGCACGTCGATCGCTGCGCTGACGTACATCGGATTCGACGGCATCTCGACGCTTTCGGAAGAAGTGGAGAATCCCCGGCGCAACATCCTGCTGGCCACGGTGCTGACGTGCCTGATCACGGGAATACTGGCTTCGCTCGAGGTGTACGCGGCGCAGCTCGTCTGGCCCGTCGGCCTGAAATTTCCGGAAGTGGATACGGCCTACGTGTACGTGGCGGGGCGTGCGGGCGGACCGTGGCTATTCAACCTGGTCAATGCGACGTTGCTCGTGGCCACGATCGGCTCCGGGATGGCTTCGCAAATGGGAGCGGCGCGTCTGCTCTACGGAATGGGCCGCGACGATGCCCTGCCGCGGCGATTCTTTGGGGTCATCGAGCCGCGGCACGGGATTCCGGCAAATAACGTGATGCTCGTGGGTGCTGTGTCGCTGGCAGGCGCGTTTGCGATGACCTACGAATTGGGGGCGGAGATGCTGAATTTCGGCGCCTTCATCGCGTTCATGGGAGTGAACGCGGCTGCCTTTGTCCGCTACTACCTGCGAGGCCCGGAGAGGCGTTGGACGGAGGCTGTGCCGCCCATCCTGGGCTTCGGCATCTGCCTGTTCATCTGGCTCAACCTGCACTGGCAGGCACAAGTGGCCGGGGGCGCATGGATGCTGTTCGGCATCCTGTATGGCGCATGGAGAACGGAGGGCTTCCGCCCGGATTTAGTGCGGTTCGAGATCCCGGCGGAGTAGGGATATTACTGTTCGCGCTCGAAAATATTGGTGCTGCCGGGCTTGCGGGCCAGCGCTTCCGCGACTTTCAGAAATGCGCGGGCGGCGTGCGAGAGCACAGCTTTCTTGCGGTAAACAACGCGAATCTTGCGTTCGAATTGCAGCTCCGGCACGGGCACGCGCACGAGTTCTCCACGCGCGAGATCAGCCTGAACACAGACGACGGGCACCAGAGCGACGCCGTTCCCCATAGCCACGAATTTGCGGATGGCCTCCAGCGTGGGCAGCTCGACGTCCATGTGAAGCGGAGTCTTGTGGCGCTTGAAGGCGGCAAGCACCTTGGCGCGGTAGGGCGAGGGCACATGGTGGGCAACAAAGGATTGCGCGCCCAATTCGTGAATACCCGCCTTGCCGGCGCCAGCGAGCGGGTGCCGCGGATGAACGATGAACGCCAGCTCGTCTGTGGCGACGACGACCGAGCGCAGCGCCGGGTCCCCCGGCTCGAACGACAGCATGCCCAGCTCGACACTGTGGTTCAGCACTGCTTCCGGCACGCGGCTCGCGAGCGAACGGGTGACGGCAACGCGGACCATGGGGCAGGCGCGACGGAATTCGTGCAGTAGCGGGAGCAGGTAGAGCGAAGTGAACTCGTTTGCGGCAATGGTCAGCTTGCCGCGCTCGGCGCTGCGCAGCTCGGCGAGAGCGGCGCGGACTTCGCCGCGCAAGTTCAGCAGCTTCTCGGCGTACTCGCGCAGCACGACGCCGGCATCGGTCAGATGACCGTGGCGGGAGGAGCGGTCGAACAGCGCCTCGCCCAAATCGTTCTCGAGTTTGCGGATGGTCTGGCTTACGGCAGGCTGGGTGCGGTGCAGGCGCTGAGCGGCGCGCGAGAAGCTGCCTTCTTCCACGACGGCGAGAAAGGCCTGGAGTTCCGAGAGTTCCATGCGGTCCGGCGGGGAAAGGGCCCCCCGCGCCCGAAGATTATAGGATAACGCACGCTTATTTTCCTAGAAGAAATATAAGCTTGCGTTATCCGGCAGGCCCAGCCACACTGAGGCGGCTGGGGGGCACGCTTGCGGGAAACCATCACCATTTTCGATACCACGCTCCGCGACGGGGAGCAGGCCCCGGGCTGCAGCATGTATCTGGAGGAAAAGCTGCGCATGGCCCGGCAGCTTGACCGGCTGGGAGTGGACGTGATCGAAGCCGGCTTTCCGGTGGCCTCGGACGGAGATTTTGAGGCTGTTCGGGCGGTGGCGCGCGAGGTGCGGCGGCCGAAGATTGCCGCGCTGGCGCGCGCGGGCCGGGACGATATCACGCGGGCCTGGGAAGCAGTGGAACACGCGGCGCGTCCGCGCATCCATACGTTTCTGGCCACTTCGGATATCCACCTCCAATACAAGCTGAAGATTACGCGCGCACAGTGCCTGGAACAAACCGCCTCGTCGGTGGCCTACGCGAAATCGCTGTGCGACGACGTGGAGTTTTCGCCCGAGGACGCCACACGCTCGGACCCCGAATTTCTGATCGACGTGCTGCAGCAGGCCGTGGATGTGGGCGCGACGACTCTGAACATTCCGGACACGGTGGGGTACACGATTCCCAGCGAGTATGCGCAATTGATCCGGGCGATCCGCGAGCACGTTCACGGCATCGAGCGCGCGGTGATTTCGGTGCACTGCCACAACGACCTGGGGCTGGCGGTGGCGAACTCGCTGGCCGCCATCGGCGAAGGCGCGCGACAGGTGGAGTGCACGGTAAACGGCATTGGGGAACGCGCCGGCAACGCCGCGTTGGAAGAAATCGTGATGGCGTTGCGGGTGCGGGCCGACCGCCTGCCCTATGAAACGGGCGTGGTGACGCAGGAAATAGTGCCGTCCAGCCGGCTGCTCTCCGAGTTGATCGGATTCTCCGCGCAGCCGAACAAAGCCGTGGTGGGCGCAAACGCCTTCGCGCACGAAGCGGGAATCCACCAACACGGCGTGCTGAGCAATCCGCTGTGCTACGAAATCATGACTCCGGAGTCGGTGGGCCTGGAGGCCAACCGCATTGTGCTGGGAAAGCATTCTGGGCGGCACGCGCTCGCGCGGCGCTATGCGGAACTGGGCTACGAGCTGACGCGCGAACAGCTCAACTCCGCCTACCGGAGATTTTCGACGCTCGCGGACAGAAAGAAAAACATCTACGATCTCGACCTGCTTTCGCTGCTTCCCACCGAGCTGCGCAGAACGCGGCGAATCAGCCCCACAGACTCGACCGAGGGGCGACTTCGCACCTCGCGAGCGGCCGCGGGCGCACGCTGATCCCCGCAATTTCCCGCAGGGCATTCCGGAACCCCCGTCTTTTTCCCTGCGCGATTCCAATTCCGACAGGCGGGGGTGAAGTGTTCAGGAGAAAAACATGCCGTACCGAATTGCCGTTCTGCCAGGTGATGGAGTAGGGCCGGAGGTAACACGCGAGGCGGTACGGCTGCTGCGCGCAGTGGGAAATCTTTGCGGCCATGACTTCCGGTTCACGGAAAAACCTATCGGAGCGGCGGCGGTGCGCGAGTGTGGGAGTCCGCTGCCTCCGGAAACGCGCGAAGCAGCGCTCGATTCCGACGCGGTGCTGCTGGGAGCGGTCGGCTCGCCGGAGATGGATCGTGCGCCGGCACACCAGCGGCCGGAGGCGGGATTGCTCGCACTGCGGCAGGCGCTGGGCGGCTACGCGAACCTGCGGCCGGTGACGGCGCACGAAGAGCTGGCTGGCTGCAGCCCGCTGCGACTGGAAGTGGCGCGCGGCGCGAACGTGCTCATCGTTCGCGAGTTGCTCGGCGGGCTCTATTTCTCCGAGCCCAGGGGGCATGAGCCGGGAGTGAGTGCTCACAACACGCTGCGCTACACGGCCCCGGAGATCGAACGCGTGGCGCGCATCGCGTTCGACGCAGCACGGGGCCGCCGCGGGCGGGTGGCGTCGGTGGACAAAGCGAATGTGCTCGAAACGTCCCGCCTGTGGCGAGAAGTCGTGACGCGCGTGGGGCGCGGTTACCCTGATGTGATTCTCGAGCACCACTACGTGGATTCGTTCGCCCTACTGCTAATCGCGAACCCGCTGCGCTTCGACGTGGTGGTGACGGAAAACCTGTTCGGTGACATTCTGTCGGACGAGGCGGCCGTGCTGGCCGGCTCGTTAGGCATGCTGGCCTCGGCAACGGTGGGAGGCCGCGTGGGATTGTTCGAGCCGGTGCACGGCTCCGCGCCCGATATCGCCGGAACCGGCACGGCGAATCCGCTGGGCGCCATCGCCACGGCGGCGCTGCTGCTGCGGCATGGGCTTGCGCTGGAGAACGAGGCTGCGGACCTCGAGAGCGCGATCGACATGGTGCTGGCAGAAGGCTGGCGAACAGCCGACCTGCTGCGGGGCTCACCGAAGGGCGCGCGGCGCGTGGGCACAGTGGAGATGGGCACGCTGGTCGAACGCGCTCTCGCCGACGTGATGAACATGCGCCACGCCTACCACGCGGTGTGAAGCGCGAGTGCCGTACCAGAAGTTAGCTTTGCTTCCTCGGGAAATAGAAAATGCATCGCACTCACGTCTGATTGCGCGAGTGCTATACTCCGTCCAGTCGTCGGCCGCCCTCCGGGCCGGGTACACCTGAAAGTCCATGGCAAACCGCGCCGTGAAGGGACGCATTGCGCAGGACCTGGGCCTATGGCTTGCCGACGGATTGATCCCCAAAGATACGCATGACCTGCTCCGCCAGCGATATGCCGTCGCCAATTTTGATTTGGCCCAAACGATAAAAACGATTGGAATCGCTGGCGGGCTATTCGCCTTCTTCGGCTTGCTCGGGCTGGTGGCCTCGCTCTCGCAGTCGCTGCTATTTGGCGCGTTGCTGTTGGGCGCGGTGGGATGCGGGCTGATGGCGACGGGCCTGAAACTGGCGGCGGACAAACTGGACCGCTACGCGACTTCATCGAAAGCCTTGCTGCTGTTGGGGGTGGTGGCGGCGAGTCTGGCCGTGGGCGTGGGAGTGTACGAAATGGGCGTCCGAGACCAGACCGTGCTCCTCAGCGGAGCGGTGGTACTGATTCCGCTGTTCTATCTGGCGTATCGAAACTCGAATCAGTTCCTGCTCGTTCTTGCGCTCATCTTGTTCTTCCACTGGGTGGGATCGTGGACGTCGATGTTCGGGCGATCGGGCTACGAAGTGGACGTCCAGGATCCACGGATAATGTCGCTGTTCGCGCTGATCGCCGTGGCTGTGGGTGTGTACCACGAACGCAATCTGCGGCTCCAGACGGGACGGTTCTTCCAGGCCTACGAGGCCCTGGGGCTGGTCTATCTAAACCTTTCGCTGCTGATCCTCAGCATCGAAGGTACGTGGCGCTGGCACCAGGAGGCGACCTGGGCGTTGGTGCTGTTCATCGTGGCCATCGCGCAGATCCTAGCGGGGGCTCGGCTGCACAATTCGCTGATTACGGGATTTGGGGTCACGGCGTTCGCCGTAAACCTCTTCACGCGTTACTTCGAGAGATTCTGGAACCGTATGGAGATGGGGAATTTTTTCCTGCTTGGCGGATTCGGGCTGTTTGCAGCGGGCTATCTTTGCGAGACCGCGCTGCGAAAATACCAAGCGAGGGAGCGATGAACGGGAGCTTGAACCGCCGGATGGAAGCGGAGATCGAGCTGCTCGCGTCGCAGGGGATTCTGACACCGGCACAGGCGCGGCGCGTGGCCGAGCGCTATCCGGCGACGCAGTGGGACGTGCTGATGCTGGTGCGCTGGTTCACGATTCTGGGCGCGGTGACTGCGGGCGCGGGGCTCGTCATCCTGTCGAAAGAATACGTGAGCGCGATGCGGCTGGGTGAGATCGGGCTCGCGATTGCGACCGCGGGGTTGATTTTGCTCGGGCGCTATCTGGAGCGCTCGCGCGGTCTGGAGAAAACGGGAGCCGCGCTGGAGATGGCCGGCGGTTTCGCGCTGCAAGGGCTGACTTCGCTGCTGGCCATCGATTTCTCCACAGGATCCGAGAACTGGCCGGCACTGGTCGGTATCCAGAGTGCACTCCTGGCCGCGCTCGCCTATGCGCTGCAAAACCGGTTGATCCTGACGCACGCGAGTGTGTGCTTTTTTGTGTTCTTCGGCGCGGAAACGGGATACGTCTCCGGCTGGGGGATGTACTGGCTGGGCATGACGTACCCGGTGCGCTTCCTTTTCGCGGGAATTGGATTTCTGTGCGTGGCCTGGATTCACGCGGTTGCGATGCGCGGGGCCTACCAGTCGTTTTCCAGGGTGTACGCGCATCTGGGTCTGCTGGATATTCATCTGGCGCTGTGGTTTCTGTCGGTGTTTGGCTATTTCGAGAAGTACGTGAGCTGGAGCGAGAATAGCGGAGAGAGGCTGATCTTCAGTTTGATTTGGGCGGTGGTGAGCGTGGGATCCTTTTTCCTTGCCGCAGCAATCGGCCAGCGCATTCTGCGCAGCTACGGATTGACTTTCCTGGTGATCAACCTCTACACGTTTTACTTCCAGTTCGTGATCGCGAATTCCGTGGAGTTGTGGTGGCTCCATCTGCTGCTGGTGGGAGGAAGCCTGGTGGGGGTCGGGTTTGTGCTGGAGCGCAATTTGCGGCAGAAGCCGCCCGCCTCAGCGATGCAGTAGCGCGTACCGGCCGACTGAGCCGCGAATTTTGCCTGGCCGAATCACATAAGCAAGCGCGTCTCGCATGGCAATTTCCGCTTGCATGCATCTGGAAAGTCTGTATTCTGACTCGCAACTGCCCGCGCGGCGCTGACGCGGACGCGCTCCGGCATTTCGAAGAGGCACAGGGCGAAATTGACGGAAGAAGTCGTCCCCGCAGCAAGTTCCCAATCTGGATCTCCTGCTGCTCGACAACGCTCGAAGCTGACATTATGGCCGCTGGTGGCCGCCACGTTCTTCATGGTGTCGGGCGGCACATACGGAACGGAAGACATCATCCACGGCGCAGGCTACTCGCGTGCAATTTTGATCCTGTTGATCACGCCGCTGCTGTGGAGCCTGCCGACTGCGTACATGATCGGCGAACTTTCGAGCGCGATCCCCGCCGAAGGCGGGTTCTACGCGTGGGTGCGCCGCGGGATGGGCCGATTCTGCGGATTCCAGGAGGCATGGCTCTCCCTGATCGCCAGCATTTTCGACATGGCCATCTACCCCACGCTCTTCGTGGCCTATCTGACGCGTCTGGTGCCGTGGTTCGGGCAGAACGGCCGGGGCGTGATGGTGGGCGTGGCCGTTGTGGCAGCGTGCGCGCTGCTAAACATCGCGGGCGTCCGTGTGGTGGCCACCACTTCCTTGTGGCTCTTTGCCGCACTCTCGGCGCCTTTCGTGGTGATTTGTCTCATCGCGCCATTCCGGCACGGCGTCCTGGCCACCGCTGCGCCGCCGTCAGCCTCAACGGTGGATATCGTGGGCGGCATTCTGATCGCCATGTGGAATTACATGGGCTGGGACAACGCGTCCACGATCGCGGCGGAAGTCGAACGGCCGCAGTGCACCTATCCGCGCGCGATGCTGCTGGCGGTGGTGGTGGTTTCCCTGACCTACATCGTACCTGCAGGCGCCGTGGCCTTCACCGGCCTGCCGGCTGCCGCGTGGGAGACGGGCTCGTGGGCGGACATCGCGGCGATGCTGGGCGGCAACTGGCTTCGTGCTGCGCTCGTGATGGGTGGCCTGTTCAGCGCATTCGGAATGTTCAACGCGCTGGTGATGAGCTATTCGCGGCTGCCGCTGGCCATGGCGCAGGATGGGATGTTGCCCGGGGTGTTCGGCAAATTGCATCCCCGCACGCGCGCGCCATGGGTTGCAATCCTCGCATGCGCAATCGGCTGGGCCATGTGCCTGGGGCTGGGGTTTGAACGGCTGGTGACGATCGACATACTGCTCTACGGCTCGAGCCTGCTGCTCGAATTTGCCGCGCTCATTGCCCTGCGCTATCGCGAGCCGGACCTGCATCGGCCGTTCCGCGTGCCTGGGGGGATGGCGGGAGCGTGGCTGGTGGGCCTGTGCCCGCTGCTGCTGCTCGGATTTGCGGCCGCACACGGTGAGCAGGAGTCGGTGCTTGGAATGTCGGCGCTGGCATTCGGCGGGCTGCTGATTCTGTCTGGCGTGGTGGCATACTGGGTGAATGGCGTGGTGAAACCGGAAGGCTGGATCGTGCCGGCGCGCGAGACCTTTCCAGGAACGGACTGAGCGGCTCCTGCGCTGGGTCGCTGTCCTTCGGCCTGCTCTGCCGCGGCGGATTCGACAGGCTCCTCGGCCATGTCGAGCTCGACGATCTCTGCCTTCTCCTGCGGCTCTCCCCACAGCGGTTTTCGCGTGCCCGCCTTGGCCAGAACGAGCTGCACGTTTCCGGTGTTGCGTTCGAGAAACGAAGCCTCACAAATGGCCAGGTAATACTCCCACATGCGGATGAAACGGTCGTCGAATCCCAGGGCGCGAACTTGCGGCTCCGCGCTGCGAAACCGCTCTCGCCAGAGAGCGATTGTCCGAGCGTAATGCTGGCCGATCTCTTCCGCGTGATGCAGCTCGAGACGCGTCGCGCGGGCGATGGAGTTCATTATTTCTCCCACCGCCGAGAGCTCCGATCCGGGGAAGATGTAGGTCTGGATCCAGTCCGCATATTCCAGGTACTCGGCAAAGCGCTGATCGGGCACGGTGATGGTCTGGAGCAACATGGAGCCATCGCGGGTGAGCAGGCGATCACAGACGGCGAAGAATTCATCGTAGTGCGTGTAATCGACGGCTTCGAACATCTCCACGCTGACGAGTTTGTCGTATTGCCCGCGAAGCTCGCGGTAGTCCTGCGAAAGCAGCTCGATGCGGTTGCCGAGCAGCCCGGAGCGGCGGAAGAGATCGCCCGCGTAGTCGTGCTGGTCGCGGCTGATCGTGGTGGTGGTCACGCGGCAGGAGTAATGTTTCGCCGCATGAAGGGCCAGGCCGCCCCAACCCGTACCGATTTCCAACAGATGGTCTTCCGGCTGGAGCATCAGTTTCCGGCAGATGCGTTCGTATTTCGCCAGTTGTGCTTTTTCCAGCGAGTCCTCGCCCGAGGTGAAATGGGCGCAGGAATAGGCCATCGTGGGGTCGAGAAAGAGTCGAAAGAATTCGTTCGAGAGGTCGTAATGATAGTGAATGTTTTTTCGGCTGCCTCGGGGCGTATTCGCGCGCAGGCTGTGTACCAGCCGCATTCGCCAGCGGTGGAGGGCGGAAGTGCAGCGGTTACGGCGATTCAACTCTCCCACATTGCGAATGGCGAACCGCGCCACGGCCACCAGGTCAGGCGACGACCAGTCGCCGTCCACATAGCTTTCGCCCATGCCGATTTCCTCGCGCCAGAGAACGCGCGAGAAGAAGCGCTTGTCGTGAACCACAATCGTCGCTCCGAGACCTTCCTCCGAGCTGCCGCCGGAGTAGCTCTGCTCGGCGCAGACGAGCTCGAGGCGGCCGTGCTGGAAGCTCTCCAGAGTCCTCCGCGCAAAGAGCCAAGCGAGCCGGGCATCCCATCGCCGAGGGCGCGCGCGCTTCGGATTGGTCCTGTCGCTAAACATATTTCCAGATGGTCCTCCGCGGCGATCCCGCGCTCGCCGCGCCCGGATGCGGGAGATAGGGTACGCCTTTGAGCCGCAGCCTCAACGCTTGCCAGTAAATCGCCGCGATCACCTTTGCTGTCATCCAGGGATACTCCACCAGGACATAGCGGAGTTCCCGTGCGGTCCACGGCCGGCGCTCGAGCGTGAGCGTGGCGTCGAACAGGACGCTGTTTTCCTTGCGCGTTTTCATGTGGGCCACGAGGCGTTCGCCCGGTGGAGTGAAAATCCAGGTGTACTGGTGGCCCAAGTCCATGAAGGGCGAGACGTGAAATACTTTTCGCGTCTCGAAACGCCGGGCCGCGGATTCCGGCGGCAGTGGCGCAGGATTCGTTTGCTCGCAGTCCGCGGTCAGCCAGTAGTTGCAGGTCTCGCCGAACGTGTTGTTGACCTCAGCGAGCATCATCTCGAGCTGGCCATTACGGCCGTAGAGATAGAAGAAGGAGACGGGATTGAAGCAATAGCCGAGATAGCGAAGGTTGGTGAGGAGAAAGACGGGGCCATCCGGAATCGTCAGGCCGCGAGCGGAAGCGTCCCGCGCCAGCCGTTCGCGCAGCGGGAGCGCGGCATCGCCGAAATGATCGCATTCGTTGTACGCGGCCCAGTTCCAGCGGTTGTAGCTGGAAAATCGCGAGGCGCGCATCATTTGCGGAATGCCATCTACGTCGAGCATCACGAGGAACACCGGATAGGCGAACTCATGCCGCACGGGATGGAATCTCCGGTGGCGCAACTGGCCTACGTAGATGGACGGCTCGGCAGGCATCAGCACTCGACTCCCAGCGCGCGCGCCACGCGCAGAGCGGAATTCAGCCCGTCTTCGTGAAAGCCATAGAGCCAATAAGCGCCACAATAGTGGACACGGTCTCGCCCGCTGATTTCCGCCCAGCGCCGCTGCGCGCGCACGGCTTCCAGCGTGTAGAGCGGATGATGATAAACGAAACGACGCAGAACCTTCGCCGGATCCACCGAGCCGTTGGCATTGAGGGTGACGCAAAAATCCAGTGCCGTGGGCAGCGCCTGAAGCCGGTTCATGTGATAGGTAAGTGTGGCGCCGGGCGTGGCGTCGCCATCGAGGTGGTAATTCCAGGAAGCTCGCCCCCAAGGAGTGCGTGGCAGGAGCCGGACGTCGGTGTGCAGAATGGCTTCGTTTGCGGTAGTGCGGAATGCGCCCAGGACGGAGCGTTCTGCTTCACTCGGATTCGCGAGCAGCGCGAACGCGTCGGGACCGTGGCAGGCGAGCACCACGTCGTCGAACTCCGCAGGGGGCTGCTCCGCGCAATTCACGCGCACGCACCGCTCGCCCCGTTCGATGCCCGAAATCCGCGCGCCCAGCACAATGCGCTCACGGTAGGGCGCGGTCATCGGCTCGATGTACAGGCTTGAGCCGCCGGGAATCGTCCGCCAGCGGATTTGCCGGGTGAGCTGGAGCATGCCGTGATTTTCGAAAAAGCGGAAAAGCGTGGCCGCAGGAAACGCGCCGATCTGACCCATCGAAGTGGACCAGATGGCCGAGGCCAGCGGGTAGAGATAGAAGCGCGTGAAGGCCCGGCTGAATCCTTCGCGGCCGAGAAACTCGTCCAGCGTGTCCTCCTCCGGCTCCTCCGGGCGTTCGCGCGCGAGCAGCCCCCGCGCTGCGGTGTTGAACCGGCGAACCTCGCCGAGCAGCGCGTACTGGCGCGTCTGAAGAAGGCTGCAGCGCTGCGCGAAGAAGCCGCGCAGGCCGCGCGAGCTGTACTCGAACCCGGTGTGTTCGTCGCGGACAGAGAACGACATGTCGCTCTCGACCGTCGGGATGCTGAGCTCTCGCAGCAGGCGCACCAGGTTGGGATAATTGCGAGTGTTGTGGACGATAAAGCCTGTGTCTACGGGCAGCCGACCGTCGGGGGTATCCACCGTCACCGTGTGTGTATGGCCGCCCAGCCGCGATTCGCGCTCGAAAAGCGTGACGCGATGCCTCCGGCTGAGATAGTAGGCGGCCGCGAGACCCGAAATGCCGGAGCCGATGACTGCGATATGTTTCAAACCCGAAAGTCTCCACCCCAGGAGTGGCAGACTGCTGCCGGAATCCCGAACGCCGAGGACTCTGGCAACCGACCCTGAAGCTGTGTAGCCTAACTCCAAGCGCGGCCCGGGTCAAAGCGCTTGCCGCGGTGCGGAGGAACCATGAGAACAGTGCTTGTCGTGCTGTTCGCTGCGATCTTTGTGATGATGATCGGCGTGACGGTGTGGGCCTCTTCGCGCTCCAGTCTGTTCGATCCGGCGGTGCGCGCGGCATACAACGCCCAGCCTTGGGCCATTGCCACGCTGTTCGATGCGTACTGCGGATTCATCACGTTTTTTGTGTGGGTGGCATATCGAGAGCGAGGCGCGGCCGCGAAAATTCTCTGGCTCGTTCTAATTTTGGCGCTCGGCAACATCGCCATGTCGTGCTACGTGCTTCTTCAACTCGTCCGAATGAAGCCGGACGAGCCGCTCTCCTCGCTGCTGGCGCCCCGGACGGCATGAAGGTGCTGCGCAAAATTGTCTCCTTCCTCCGCGACCTGCTGCGACAGGGACTTTCGCCGGAGAAGATTGCGCTTTGCCTGTCGCTCGGGGTGGTCATCAGCACGGTGCCCATCTCATTTGGACTTGGGACGGCGCTCTGCACGGCCGCGGCTGTGGCGTTCCGTCTGAATCTTCCGGCAATCCAGGCGGCAAACTGGGCTTCGGCACCGCTCCAAGTGCTGCTGTTCATTCCCTATATGCGCGCAGGGGAATTTCTGACGCGGGCAAAGCCCCTGCCGCTCTCGATTGCGCAGATTTCGGCGATGTTCCACGCTGATTTTTGGGGCAGCCTGGCGCGGCTGTGGGGCTCGATCCTGCGGGCCACGCTGGGATGGGCCGTCATCGGCCCGCTCGAAGTCCTGCTTATCTATGCGATTCTGGTTCCGGTGTTGCGTGTGATTCCAGCGTTGCCGCGAGATCCGGCGGCCGACTCCCAGGCGCCCGCCGCCGGTAGCGCTCCGGAGAACGACGCGTGATGGCTGCGCTGCATCTCATGCTCTTCGCGTGGTTGGTGGCTGCGGGCGTGATGGCGCTGCTCTGGCTCCTCCACCTGCCCATGCGCAATGCTGCGATTGTGGATTTCGGCTGGGCCTTTCTACTGCCTACCATCGCGATCCTCTACGCGTTCATCGGGACTGCTTACCCGCCGCGGCGCTGGCTCCTGGCGGCAATGGCCTCGGTGTGGGGATACCGGCTGGCCTTCTATCTGTTGTTCACGCGGATCATCGGACACCCGGAGGAAGGGCGCTACGTGGAGCTGCGCCAGTCCTGGAAGACGAATCTGCCGCTCAAATTCTTCATTTTTTTCCAGGTGCAGGCCGTGCTGGACGTTCTGCTTTCTTTGCCCTTTGTTCTGGCTGCGCTCGACCCGCGCCCGGCGCTGGGGTGGAATGATTTTGCGGGCGCGGCAATCTGGACTGTCGCGTTTGCAGGCGAAACGGCCGCCGATGCCCAGCTCAACGCATTTAAATTGAATCCGGCCAACAAAGGGAAAACGTGCCGCGCCG
>DASPSB010000374.1:0-5175 GCA_035624135.1 Candidatus Acidiferrales bacterium
CTGGGCGAGGCAATCGGCCTAGGCTCGGCTTCGGTTACCTCCCTGGTCCAAGACCGCCAGGGCTTTATGTGGGTAGGAACCCAGACCGGCCTCTACCGGTTCGACGGGATGAAGGCACAGAGCTTCGGCCGCAACGAGGGAATGCTCAACGACCTGGTGGAGCAATTGCTGGAATCACCGGACGGAATCTTGTGGGCGGTTGTTGGGCCGAACATCTACCGGTTCGACGGCTTCCGGTTTTCCGCGATGAAGCTGCCCGATGGCATCGAGGTACGCGGAGTGCCACAGACGCTTGCCGTGCTGGCCGGCGGCGAAGCCTACGTGGCAACCGAGAACGGCCTGCTGCTGCTGCACACTGCAGCACGCGCGGGAGAGGTGCCTGCGAGCCATTTGTGGTCAATGAGCGGCGCCAAGCCCTTGCTCCACGTCACCGCTGTCGCTGCGGCGCCTGACGGGAGCATCTGGTTTGGGGCTGAGGGCCAGTTGGGCATCCTGCGGCCGGGCGCACAAGAACCCAAACTGCTGAGCGTGCAGAAGCTTCCCGGGCAGGATCTGATGGCCATCATCACCGACGGCCTGGGCCGGATCTGGGTGCGCACGCATGACCACATCGGCTATCTGACGCCCACTCTAAGCGAATACGTGGCGACCGATGAAGGAATCCCTGTTGCGCTGAACTTCGGGCTGCCCGGGGTGGATCGCTCCGGAAATCTGTTGCTGCCGACGGTCCGGGGACTTTTTCGCCGCAATGGAAACTCGTGGGTGAGCGTGACGGAAAAACAGGGTCTTTCGACGAGCGGCGTGTACACGGCGCTGGAAGACCGCGAAAACGCCATCTGGGTGGGCATGGCGGGAACGGGAATGGATCGCTGGGCTGGCAGTGAGAACTGGTCCGGCTGGGGCGAAACAGAAGGCCTGCCCGATCCCCTGGTCTGGTGTGAGATTCGCGACAAGGAGCAAAGGCTTTGGGTGGGAACGAACAACGGGCTGGCCCTATGGGACGCCGGCGGGCGCCGATGGCGGGTCTGGCGGGAGAAGGACGGCCTGGCCGGAATAACCGTCTCGCAGCTCGTTGTGGCAGGAGACGGAAGTATTTGGGCGCTATCCGTGCCCGGGGGATTGACGCGAATCGATGCGCAGACGCTGGCAGCCACAAGAGTCCAGTTGCCGGCGTCCGGGGACAAGGCGCCCGTTGCACTGGCCGTAAGTCCCGACGGCACCGTATGGATCGCCGCGCGAGCGCTGCTCTATTCCGCGCGTCCGGGCCCGGGAAGTGCGGCAATCCATGAAATTGCGCTTCCTGCGCAGACACCGCTGAAAGTCCGGGCCATCAATTTTTCGGCCGAGGGCACGATGTGGCTGGGCGGGCTGAACGGGCTGGCGCGGCTAGACGGAAATCAATGGACGGTTTTCACGAAAGCCGACGGACTCCTGGATGACCAGGTTGAGCTGCTCATCGCGCTGAGCCGCGACGAGGTGTGGCTGTGCTACCGCGAGTCGGAGGGCCTGAGCCATGTGCGCATCGAGAACGGCAAGCTCTCCGTGCGCCACTTCCGTGTGCAGCAAGGACTGAGAAGCAATTCCGTGTACCTGCTGGGGCGCGATTACCAGGGACGCGTCTGGTCCGGAGGCGACCGCGGCATCGATTTGCTGAGCGATGAGGGAGTGATCGCGCACTTCGATCACGCCACGGGACTTTTGTGGGACGACGTGAGCGAAGGGTACACTTGGAACGATCCGGACGGCTCGGTGCTGGTCGGCACCAGCCGCGGGCTTTCGCGCTACAGTCCCGGCGGCACGATTGCAACGCGAAACCCGCCTTCAGTGGTGCTGACCTCCGCCGAACTTGGGGGCATGCAGTATTTGAATCAGTCCGGAGTGGAAGTACCGCACGACAGCAACACATTCGTAGCTGATTTTGCGGTGATGACCTTCCACAACCCCGAGAGCATCAGTTGCCAGTACCGGCTCGAGGGTCTCGAAAAGGAATTGCTGGAAACGTCGCAGCGCGAGGTGCGCTACCCGGCGTTGCCGCCCGGCCACTACCGCTTCGCGGTGCGCTGCGGCTCTGCGGCAGCGGGATGGAGCGCGGCGCCGGCATCGTATTCCTTCTCCGTGAGCCCGCCGTGGTGGGCGCGGTGGTGGGCCCGGCTAGGCGCGCTCGTGCTGCTGGCGCTGGCGGTGCGCGCGGTGGTGATTTACAGGATCCGCCGGCTGGAGGGCGACCGGCTGATGCTGGAGCAGGCCGTGGCGGAGCGCAGCGCGGAACTGGCGCGCGCCAATGCCGAATTGCAGGCCATGTCGCTCACCGATCCGCTCACCAAGGTGCGCAACCGCCGGTTCTTCCGCGAAACGATCGAATCCGATGCCATGCAAGTGGTGCGCGCATACCGGCGGGCCGGGCCCAACGCGGGCGCCATCGAGCATGGCGACCTGATTTTCTACTTCGTGGATCTGGACCACTTCAAGCGCGTGAACGATGAGTTCGGCCACTATGCCGGCGACCGCGTGCTGGTGGAATGCGCGCGGCGGTTGACGCATGTCGTGCGGCAATCGGACCTGCTGATCCGCTGGGGCGGCGAGGAATTTCTTGTGGTGCTGCGCTCCGGGACGCGCTCCGACGGCGACATCCTGGCGAGGCGCCTGCTGCGTCTGATGGGCGAGGAAGCCTTTGACATCGGCGACGGCAAGACCATTCCAATGACCTGTTCGATCGGCTGGGCGGCATTTCCGTGGATCACCGCGCAGCCCGACGCGCTGAGCGTGGATGACGTGCTGGTGCTGGCCGACCGCTCGATGTATGCCGCGAAAGAGGCCGGGCGGAATTACGCGGTGGGAATCGCGCCCGGCACCGAACTATTGCGAGAGACGTCCGCGGGCGCGCCGCCGCGCGTGGATCTGCTCGTGCCGGAATCACCGCTGGTGCGCCTGACGCGCTCGCTGGGCTCCTGGATTCAGGCTCCGACCGCAGCCTCGCAGAATTCGGAAACCGACCGGCAGACTTAACCTAACGCTGCTCCAGGCGAGAACTGGCGGAGCGCCGCAGTTTGCTGCGAAGCGGCTACTTGATCCCGACCAGTTTTTCGAATCCCGCTTCGTCCAGAATCGAGAGACCGAGCTTTTTCGCCTGCTCGTATTTGGAGCCGGGGTCGCTGCCGACGACGACGTAATTGGTTTTCTTGCTGACGGAGCTGCTTACCTTTCCTCCGTGGCTCACGACGATTTCGCCGGCCTGCTCGCGCGAGCGGTGTTCGAGGCCGCCGGTGAAGACGAAGGTTTTGCCGGCCAGCTTTGTGTCGCGCGGGGCCTTGCGTTCCGCGGTCATGCGCACGCCGGCCTTTTCCAGCTTAGCCACGAGCCTGCGGTTGGCCGATTCGGAGAAGAATTCGGCGATGCTGGCGGCCACCTTGGGCCCGATTTCGTGCACTTCGGTGAGTTTCTCCTCGTCCGCCTCTTGAATTTCCTGGAGGCTCAGGAAATGTTCGGCCAGGAGCTGGCCCGTGCGCTCGCCCACGAAGCGGATACCGAGCGCGTAGACGAGCCTGGCGAGTCCGTTCTTTTTGCTGGCTTCAATTTCGTCCAGCAGATTTTTCGCAGATTTCTCGGCCATGCGTTCGAGCGGAACGAGTGTTTCGAGCGTCAGCGAGTACAGATCGGCGGGATCCTTCACCAGTCCGTTATCCACGAGCTGATCCACGATCTTCTCGCCCAGCCCGTCAATATTCATTGCGTGGCGGCCGGCGAAATGGAGGAGCGACTCCTTGCGTTTCGCCGGGCAAGCCGCGTTCACGCAGCGGTAGGCGACTTCGTCCTCGGACTTATGGATGCGGCTGCCGCATTCGGGACACTTCTCCGGCATCACGAACGGCCGGCGATGCGCTCCCTTTTTGGTAACTGCGATGACGTGCGGGATGACTTCGCCGGCGCGCTCGATGAGCACCGTGTCGCCGATTTCGACGCCCAAGCGCTCGACCTCGTCCATGTTGTGAAGCGTGGAATGGCTCACGGTGACGCCGCCGACCTTCACCGGCTCCAGGTCGGCCACCGGGGTGAGCGCGCCCGTGCGTCCTACCTGGACGCGGATATCGCGCACCACAGTGGTTTCCTGGCGCGCGGGATATTTGTAGGCGATGGCCCAACGCGGGGCCTTGGCCGTGGCGCCCAATTCTTCCTGGAGCGCGGTTTCGTCCACTTTCACCACGATACCGTCGATTTCGTAGGGCAGCTTTTCGCGCCGCGCGTCCTGGGCATCGCAAAACGCCATCGCTTTTTCGATGCCGGTGACGCGCAGGCGCTCGGCGCACACGCGGAATCCGATTGCTTCCATTGCGTCGAGCGCACGCGAGTGCCGGTCCAAGGGATCGCGGCCCTCGGAGTTCAACAGGTAGTAAGCGTAAAAGTCGAGCCGCCGCGAGGCCGTGATTTTCGGGTCGAGAACGCGCACGGCGCCCGCGGCCGCGTTTCTGGCATTCGCAAAAATCTTGCCGCCCTGCTCCTCCTGCCTGCGATTCAGCTCCTCGAAGGCCCGACGGCTCATGATGACTTCGCCGCGCACTTCGAGGCCGGCAGGCAGCTTCCATTTCCTCATCGCCGCCGCTTCAAGCACCAGGGGAATGGAACGGATCGTGCGCACGTTGGGAGTAACGTCCTCGCCGCTCGTGCCGTCGCCGCGCGTTACGCCGCGCGCCAAGCGCCCGTCCTCGTAAATAAGCGCCAGGCTCAGACCGTCGTACTTGTGCTCGGTGACGTATTCGATGCGCTCGCGGCCGGTCAGCTCGCGAACGCGCCGGTCGAATTCGCGCAGGTCGTCGTAGGAATAGGCGTTGTCGAGAGAGAGCATCGGACGGCGATGCGTAACCGTCTCGAACCCTTCGCGCGGCGCGCCACCCACACGCTGCGTGGGGGAATCGGGCGTGACCAGATGCGGATTCTCCGCCTCGAGGGCTTTGAGCCGGTTCATCAGACGGTCGAACGCCGCGTCGCTGATTTCCGGCTCGTCGAGCACGTAGTAGAGGTGCTCGTGGCGGCGCAGATCCGCGCGCAGCTTTTCGATTTCCTTTGCCGCCGATTTGCCTGCCACCACCGGTGCTCCTCGTCGCATGGGCGCGCTGTTCGCGGGCCCATTTCTTTCCGCGCACAGGGCCGCGCGGGCGCCGCGTGTCGCGGGGAGCGCTA
>DASPSB010000377.1:0-8293 GCA_035624135.1 Candidatus Acidiferrales bacterium
GGGACATTGCGGCCAGGGTAGAACGCCGGCAAGGCGTAGTATGTTCCGACGCCGAAGACCTCCCCGATGATCGGTTCGGCTTGCCAAACCTGGCCGGGCTGACTGAGCTGCACGCCCGGCAGGAACCACTGGTAGAGCGGAACCGGGAACTCAATGCTGACGCCACCGCCGCTCCCGCCGGGAAAGAAGCCGCAATTTAAAGGAGTGTAGCCAAGGTAAGCGCACAGGCCGTTGAAGTAATCCCAGCCCCACACCCTCTCATTGTTGACCTGAACCTCGAAGTAGGGAGGCGTGCACTCCGCATTGGCACAAAAGTATAAAGTGACCGGAAGCGTGGTGCCACCCGCGGCGGTAATTGCAGTGTCGCTGGCCGGATTATCGACGCTCAGTGTGATGCTGCAGACGGGGGGGAGGCAACCGAGGTCGTTCGTTATGTCGAAGGCGCCGCCGTCGCCCGAGGCCGCGAAAAACGATTGACCCTGGATCGCCGCGCGAAGTAACAGCTCGTGGAGCGCTTGCAGGGAGCTCACTGTCTTTCCGGTAATCGGATCGGTCACCGGCGCGTTCTCGAGATTGTCGAACCACTCCCAGGTACCCCAACTCGTCGACACGCTCTGAGGCGCATTAGAGTCGATGGCTGCGGCGAAGGCATCTATGAACGCCTGATTGGTATTGGGAGCCTGGTAAACGATGATGTCGGCTCCGGGAGCGATTCCGCCCGACTGTTCGACGTCGAGCGTGGTCTCGACCGAGCCGGAGTCGTCGCTGGGAGCCCCGGGCCCGCCATCCACATTGACGATGGTGAGGCGGTTTGGATCCACCGTAAGCCCGAGAGCGGCCCAATAGGTGAAGGCGTCGCTGGGAGTAAAGGCGGCCAAGGTGACGATCGCCAAGGTGCGGCCCTTCCCCGTGATGCCGCGGGCATACAGAGGATTGACGTCGTACTGATTGGCGAAATCCGTGACCGTGAAATATTGAGGCGGGTTGCCCGTCCCGGCCGGCGTGGCGCCCGTTTTCGCCAGGCGCGGCGAGGAGAGTACGGAGCGAGTGAGCGGATGAAAACTGGGCCTGCTGTCGAGTCCGACCACTGCGGAGACCGATCCCGCAATCTCGGTGGGGATCGTGGGGCGGCTCAGGGGAGCGTGATAGGTGTAGCCGGGCGCGTTGTCGTGAGCGGCAACTTCGTAGCTGTGAAGGCTGACGCCGAAGGCGCGCTCCATGTTCGCGGGCATGCCCGTAACTTTGAGTGTGGTCGCGGTGGTCCGCTGGGCTGTCAGCCCGTACTTGGCCAGAGCCGTCATTACCTTTGTAACCTCAGCGTTCGTGGGCCCGAAACGCGCCACGAATTCGTCCGAGGTCAGAAAGTGATGATATTGCGGGTTGCCGGGAGTGCTGACGGCCTGCACCATGCTCTCCGCCTCGTCGTGGTTCCGCAAACTGAGCGCGATGGTGACCGACATGGGCGCCGCACCCGGTTGCGCGGAAAGCGCGCCGCGATCAATCGCTTTGGGAGTTGCGGCAGTGGGATAAGGGACCGCGGGATGAGTGGCGGGCGCTTCGGCCTTTGTTTGCGCCAACGCGCACGGAACCAGTCCCACAGCGAGGATTAAAATAAGGACTCCGATCTTGGAAATTTTCACGGGATCTTCTCCTCTTGGGGAAGCGCCGGGCGTGAACCCGACGGCATCGGGAATTCGCAACTGAGCGGACGATTCCACAGAAAAAACCACCCTCAGCGACCACCGAGAGAGGTCAGCAGTTTACACCCGCCACGGTTACAGACAATAGCGGCGATCATTACGGCCGGGTGATGTAGTGGAAGCCGGCCTCGGGTGACCCCGGGTTGCGGGAGGAGCGCGGGCGAGCGCGCGGAATCTGAGGCTAGGCCTTCAGGCCGTTGGGAACCAAGGGGAGAGCGCGGAGGCGGACGCCGGTGGCATCGAAAATGGCGTTGCCGACCGCCGGGGCGAGGCCAACGATGGGAGTTTCGCCGGCGCCTGCGGAAGGGAGGTCCTTGCGATCGAGGAGGACGACTTCGACCTGGGGCAGGTCGCGGAATCGCGGGACACGATAGAGTGAGAACTTCGGATTGGTGATGCGGCCGTTTTCGAATTCGACGGCTTCGAAGAGGGCGCCGCCGAGCGCCATAACTGTCGCGCCCATCACCTGGTTGCGCAGGCCGTCGGGATTTACGATCGCGCCGCACTCGAAAGCGGTGACCACGCGTACAACGCGCACTTCGCCTGACGCGCGATCCACGGCGACTTCCGCAAAGGTGGCCAGGTAGCTGCCCTTTTCCACTCCTCCGCCCATGCCGAATCCCTGTCCTGCACGTTCACGCTTCGCCGGCCAGCCGGCCCCGGCGGGCCAGCCGAAAGATCTTGCGGCGGCTTCGAAAACGGCGCGGAGACGCGCGTCTTCGAGATTCTTCAAGCGGAATTCGAGCGGGTCAAGGCCCGCGGCGCGAGCGGCAACATCCATGTGCATCTCGCGGGCAAAATGATTGGCGGTGGCGGCGAGACCGCGATAAGAGCCCTGCCGCAGCGGCGAACGCGCGGGATGGTATTCGATGCGCTGGCTCGGCACCGCATACGGAGTGCTGATGGCGGAAGGGCCGGAATTGTAATTGTGAAATTCCCAGGCCTGCAACCGGCCGTCGCTCGCCACACCGGCTTTGACTTCAATCACTCCGGCAGGACGGAAATAAGCCCAGGTGAATTCTTCCTCGCGCGTCCACAGGAGGCTGACCGGCCGATTCGCCGCGCGGGCGAGGCGGGCCGCCTCCACAGCCACCTCGCCGGTATGCTTTCCTCCGTAGGCGGAGCCGGTGTCGGGAACGATGACGCGCACATCCGCCTGGGGAACGTGGAAGGCCGAAGCAAGCTCGTCGCGGACGGCAAAGGGACGCTGCGTGCCGGTCCAGACGGTGAGTTTGCCGTTCTCCCATTCGGCGAGCGCGGCGCGGGGCTCGAGCGGGGCGTGGGCGATGTAGGAAACCGTGTAGGTTGCTTCGACCCGATGGGCGGCTTGGGCGAGAGCGGAATCGACGGAGCCGGTTTCGTGGCGTGAATTGCGTTCGCCGGGCGCTTCGACTTTGCGCTTGAGGTAGTCGAAGATTTCGGCGCTTGAAGGCTGCGGCGTGGTCTTCCATTCGGCGTGGAGCGCGGCGATGGCGCGCTCGGCGTCGAGAAGGCGCGGGGCGGCCACGCCGACAAAATCGCCGTCGTGGACAACTGTGACACCAGGAATGGCCTGTGCATCACGGGTGTCCACGGAAGTCAGCGTGGCGCCGAAGGCAGGCGGCCGAAGCAGTTTGCCGCAGAGTACGCCATCGGGGCGCATGTCGGGCGTGTAGAGATGACGGCCAGTGACGAAATCGCGGCCGTCGACTTTCGGGAGCGGGCGGCCGGCGACCGTCCACTGGCTCGCAGGAGTGACGGGATCCTCGGAGGGAATTGTGGCAGCGAGCGACTGTCCGCGCGCGAGATCGGCGTAGGACGCCGAGCGTCCGGTGGCGGGGTCGGTGACCTTGGCGTCCGCGGCGGAGAGGCTGGCGGGCGCGGCGTTCCATTGTTTGGCGGCCAGCTCAATGAGCAAATCGCGGAGCGCGTTGGCGGCGCGGCGGAGCTGCGGGGCCATGGTAGGCGTGGTGCGGCTGCCGAACGTGCCCATGTCCCAGGGCGTTCGCGCAGTATCGCCCATCACCAGGCGAACGCTGTCGAAGGGAACGCGCAGCTCGTCTGCCACGCTCTGCGCCAGCGAGGTGCGGATGTTCTGTCCGACTTCGACTTTGCCTGTGAAAACGGTGACGCCACCTTCTTCGCCGATGTGGAGCCAGGCACTGATTTCCTGGGGAAGCTGCTGGGCAGCAAATCCGCGACCGGACTCCTGCGCGCCAGCCGGCTGCGCAGCGAGAAACACGGCGACGCCGGAGCCGGTGAGCTTGAAGAAATCGCGGCGCGACCAGTCGAAATGATGGAACGAGTCTTCGTGGAATTCGAAGCGCTCCGGCTCGGGAACGAAGGCGTCGCGCGGCTCGCTCATCGGGATGAGCCTTTCATGGCGGAAGCCGCGCGTGAAACTGCTTCGAGGATTCGCGGATACGTGCCGCAGCGGCAGATATTGCCGTTGAGGTATTCGGCGATCTGGCGCGGGTCGGGGTTCGGATTCTGCTTGAGGAGCGCGACGGTAGTGACAATCATTCCGGAAGTGCAATAGGCGCACTGGAAGGCGCCGACATCGAGAAAGGCCTGCTGCACGGGATGGAGTTTGCCGTTCTGTTCGAGGCCTTCGATGGTGGTGATGGATTTTCCGGCCGCGGCGCGCAGAGGGACCTGACACGAACGGCGCGGATTGCCGCCGATGAGGACGGCGCAGGCGCCGCACTCTCCCTCGCCGCAACCGTATTTGGTTCCGGTGAGGCCGAACTCTTCGCGCAGGACCCAGAGCAGCGGCGTCTCCGGGTCGGCAATGACAGTACGGCGCTGGCCGTTAATTTCGAGTTGGAAAGGCTCGCCCATAAAGGATTCGCGTGACCTTCCGAGGCAGGGCGCACTCGCGTCAGCGGGACATTCTACTACCAAGACGAGAGGAAGGCTGGCGAACCAAAGGCCGGAGTCACAAACTGCCTCAGGTCACCGTTGACCAGCACGTGTCGCCAGGCAACGGCTGACCTGAACTAATCAATCCTTTGCTTTCGCGCAATGCGGCGCGGGAGTAGGATGGGCGGCTTCAGGAATCGGGGGAAAAACTATGAAGCCTAGCGATCATAAAGGATGGTGGTTTGCCGCGACGGTAGCGTCGGCTGCGTGCGGGCTTGCGGCGATTTGTACGGCGGCGCTGCTGGCCACGCCCGAGGCGCGCGCGCAATCGTCCGGCGGAGGAGTGGACGCGGCGGTTTACAGCGGGATGAAGTGGCGGAGCATCGGGCCGTTCCGCGGAGGGCGGGTGCTGGCGGTAACGGGAGTGCCGGGCGATCCGGAAACATTTTATTTCGGCGGAACCGGAAGCGGCGTCTGGAAAACGACAAATGGCGGGCAGGATTGGACGCCGCTGTTCGATAAACAGGCGGTGAGCGCGGTGGGGGCGATTGCCGTGGCGCCGTCGGACCACAACGTGATTTACGTGGGGACGGGCGAAGGCTGCATCCGCTCGACGAGCTCGTATGGAGACGGGGTGTACAAATCCACGGACGCGGGAAAAACGTGGACGAACGTGGGACTAAAGGACTCGCGGCAAATCGGACGGCTGATCGTGCACCCAAACGATGCAAATGTCGTGTTCGTGGCGGCGCTGGGGCACGAGTTCGGGCCGAACTCAGAACGCGGCGTGTTTCGGACGCTAGACGGCGGAAAAACGTGGGAGAAAGTTCTTTACAAGGACGACAAAACGGGCGCAATCGACATCTCCTTCGATCCTACGAACTCGCGCATCATTTTTGCATCGTTGTGGGAGGCGAACCGCACACCGTGGGGATTGACGGATGGAGGGCCGGGCAGCGGGCTTTATCGCTCGACCGACGGGGGAACGACGTGGAAGCACCTGGAGGGCAACGGGCTGCCGGGAGGAGTACTGGGCAGAATCGGCGTGTCGGTGGCGGGCGGCGACGGGAGCCGCGTGTATGCGTTGATTGAAGCGGAGAAGGGCGGGCTGTTCCGCTCGGACGACGGCGGGGACCACTGGACGCTCATCAACGGCGACCGCAATCTCTATCAGCGCGCCTGGTATTACATCCACGTGTTCGCGGACCCGAAAAATCCGGACGTGGTGTACATCCTGAACGTGCGCATGTTCCGCTCGATCGACGGCGGGAAATCGTTCACGCGCATCTTTGTGCCGCACGGCGACAACCACGGACTGTGGATCGATCCGACGAATACGGACCGGATGATTCAGGGAAACGACGGCGGCGCGACGATCAGTCACGACGCGGGGAAAACCTGGACGCGGGAAGACACCCAACCGACAGCACAGATCTATCACGTAGCGACGGATAACGCGTTCCCGTACCGGATCTACGGCGACCAGCAGGACAACTCGAGCGTGGGAATCCTGAGCCGGGGGGATTCGGGGATGATCGGCCGCTGGGACTGGTATCCGGTGGGAGGCGGAGAGAGCGGCTTCATGGCGCCCGACCCGCGCGATCCGAACATCGTGTACGCCACGGGATATATGGGACAGATTACGCGCTTCGACCACCGCAATAGCCAGATTCGCGAGTTGGGTGAAATCGCCGACCTGACGGACGGCGAGGGCGCGGCAAACCTGAAGCATCGCTACCAGTGGACTTCGCCGGTGGTTCTCTCGCCGCAGGACCCCGACACGATTTATCACGGGGCGGAAGTTTTGCTGAAGAGCACGGATCAGGGCCAAACGTGGACGGCGATCAGTCCGGACCTGACGCGAAACGACAAAGCAAAGGAGGCGCTGGCCGGAGGGCCGGTGGAGTATGAGGACACGGGAGCGGAGATTTACTGCACGATTTTCGCCATCGCGCCCTCGAAACTGGAAAAAGGACTGATCTGGGTGGGCAGCGACGACGGGCTGATCCACGTGACGCGGAATGAGGGGAAAGAATGGGCGGACGTGACGCCGAAACAGATTCCGCCGTTCAGCCGCGTGAGCATGATCGAAGCTTCGCCGCACGACGCGGGAACCGCCTACGTGGCCTACGACCGGCATCAGAACGACGAATACCGGCCGTACATCTTCAAGACCGCGGACTACGGGAAAACGTGGACGAAAATCACCGGAGGCATCGCGGAGAGCGCCATTGTGCGCGTGGTGCGCGAAGACCCGAAGCGCAAAGGGCTGCTCTACGCGGGCACGGAGACAGGAGTGCTCGTCTCGTTCGATGACGGCGGGCACTGGCAATCGCTGCAACAGAACCTGCCGACGGTGCCGGTACACGATCTGGAAGTGAAGAACGACGAACTGATCGCGGCGACGCACGGCCGCTCGTTTTGGATTCTGGACGACCTTGCACCGCTGCGGCAGATTACGGCGGAGACGGAGAAAGAGGACGCGCATCTCTACGCGCCGGCCGTGGCCTTTCGCGGGCCGTGGGGCGGCGGGTTCCGTCCGCGGGGGCCGGGAGGGCAGAATCCACCGTACGGCGTGATCCTGGACTATTACCTGAAAGCCGCTCCGGAAAAGAAGGCGGAAGTGACGCTGGAGATCCTGGGAAGCGGGGGCAACACGATCCGCAAATTCTCCAGCCGCGCAGCGGCTTCCGCCGACGAGCCCGGCGATGACGACGAAGACGGCAGTGGCCCGCCAACGGGCGAAAAACTGCCCGCCGAAGCGGGAATGAACCGTTTCCTGTGGGACATGCGCCTGCCCCCGGTGACGCGGATTCCCGGATACACCGCGAGCGAGTACGAGCAGGGACTGGTGGGGCCGCAGGTAGTGCCGGGAACCTACCGCGCGCGGCTGACGGCGGGAGGAAAGAGCCAGGAAGCGACGATCGAAATCAAACTCGACCCGCGCGAGCATATCTCCGACGCGGATCTGGCGGCAGAATTCCATCTGCGCCACAAGATCTACGAGCGGTTGGTGCAGGACTACGCGGCGGTGAGCGAGCTGCGCGACATCCGCGCGCAGATGAAGGCGCTCAGGAAGCGGCTGCAGCGCGACGAAAAGCACAAGGAAGTCGCGGCGGCCGCCGAAACGCTGCGGAAAAAACTGGATGCGCTGGAGAAGGAATTCATCAACCCGAAGCTCCAGGGCACGCAGGACACGCTCAATTTCGGCAACGGCATCGACGCGAAGTACGCGCTGCTGGGGGCGGGAGTGGAGAGCGCGGATGCCGCGCCTTCGCAGCGCGAGCTGGAACAGTTCGCGGAGCTCGAAACGCAGTTTGGGCCCACGCTCGCACAGTGGAAGGAGTTCCGGGAGAAGGACCTCCCGGCATTCAATGCCCTGGCCGAGCGCGCGGGATTGGGCTCCGTGTTTCTGGGCGCTGGAAAAGCGGAAGAGACGGGCGAGGATCCGGACTAACGCAGGCGGCCGCTGTTACGGCAGCAGCTCCTCGGCGATGGCCACCGAGGAATACATGGGGAAAATGCTCTGGAGTCGCGCGATTTCCAGCACCAAGCGCACCTTTTCCGGCACGGAAGCGAGCACGAGCTGGCGGTTGCCCTTCGCCAGGCTTACGTGAATCTGCAGCAAGGCGCCAACCCCGGAAGAATCCATGTATTCGATGTCGCCCATGTCGAGAATCAGTGTGGGCGCAGTTTCGGTGCGGGCCGCAGCCAGAAATGCCGGGACGGTTTCGATGCCGAGACGCCCTGCC